>DAMDIS010000007.1:0-6167 GCA_032100885.1 Proteiniclasticum sp. | reverse complement strand
GAGGATTTGGGGCCAACGCAAAGATGGTGGCACAGTACAACACATACTGGCCGACCATTCCGGAAGACATGAAGAGCACCAATACATCCAATGCAACGGGTGACGGAATCAACATGGGTATTTCTGCAGGGGCTAATCTTGTGGGAATGGGATTTGCACAGCTTATGCCTAGTTCACATCCTGAAACCGGAGCTCTTTCTGGCGGTGTATGGGGAAGTGCTGAATCCCAGGTATTCATAAACAAAGAAGGGACTCGTTTTGTCAATGAATATGCTGAAAGAGATACCCTTGCAAGTGCTGCACTTAAGCAGACGGATAGCCTGTTCTACATCATCTGCGATCAGGTGACAGCAGGAGATCCTCAGCCAGGCGCTAAGAATGGATGGGGCGATGTCATCGATGATCTGGTGGAAACTAAGAGCATCTATCGTGCCGATACTCTTGAAGAACTGGCAGAAGAGATGGGCGTACCGGCAGATACGCTTGTAGCTGAAATTGAAAAATACAATACATTCATAGACAATCAGAAAGATCCTGAGTTCGGCAAAACGAACTTTGGTCCTAAAATCGAGGTTGCACCTTTCTACGCAACACCTCGTTCACCATCTCTTCATCACACCATGGGCGGACTTCAGATTAGCGATGAAGCACAGGTGCTGGATAAGAATGGAAAAGCAATTCCAGGTTTCTACGCAGCTGGTGAAGTGACTGGAGGAATCCATGCAGGTAACAGACTGGGCGGAAATGCACTAACTGATATTCTGGTATTTGGAAGAATTGCCGGAAAGAATGCAGCTTCAGAGAAGTAGAATAATTTAACCTTATTAGAGCAGCCAGTTTCTGGGGAAACTGGCTGTCTTTTATTTTAGCCTGAATAATTGTGGACAACTAAGGGTTAAGTTGTTCAGACATGAAATCAGCTTAATGGGGACATTCAACAAGGAGTACTCTTTAAAGTTATATAACATTAAAAAATCAGTACCTCTTCATTTTTTGAAAGGAATGGCTCAGTCGATTCTAGTAGATTCATCTATTACTAACAGTTCCCTGATCATTTCTAGCGTGAAATAATATCTGACACTGAATGTAAAAGTTTAAATAGAACTATTGACGAGGGATTTTTAGCGTGCTATATTGAAATTGGTTCAAAAATAAGCAAACATGTATAAAATATAATCAAGCAAATAAAATGCTGATTCTATTGATGTTTGGCTTATAAGAGTTCACTGAAATATGTACAATTCATATTTGGTGGATAAATCTTTCAAATACCATTTTGCAGGAAACTTTCCGGAGAGTCTTTCGACAAATGGTAATAATAAAACCGGGGGGATTAAAATGAACATGGAACAAGAAATTGATCAGGCATACAAAACTGAACTAAAAAGAAAACTTGGACTTAGTGCTGCAGTGGCGATAAGTGTGGGTACTACCGTCGGATCAGGTATTTTCTCATCCGTTGGGGAAGTATCAGGAGCCGCAGGATCAGCAATCATTACAATACTGGCGTTTCTAATTGGCGGTCTTATCAATATTCCTGCAAATCTAGTCTATGCAGAACTTGCTACAGCTTATCCAGAAAATGGCGGACAGTACGTGTATTTCAGAGAGGCAGGATCTAAGCCTATGGCTTTCTTGGTAGGATGGATCAGTTTCTGGGCAACAGATCCACCATCCATTTCCATCATGGCATTGGCTATTGCAAACTACATGGCCTATTTCCTTGGAATTTCAGGGATAATGATTAAGATTACTGCCGCTGTCTTGGTAGTGCTTTTCATGACTATACACTTGCGCTCAGTTGAAGGCGGAGGTAAATTCCAGACCTTTATCACAGCATTCAAGATACTGCCTTTTGCACTTCTAATCGGACTTGGTCTTTTCTTTGTGAAGGGCGATCTTATAAGCGCCCCAGCTATTGCAGGTGCACCAACAGGTATACTTGCCTTATTGGCTGCAATATCTGCAACAACCTGGTCATACGACGGCATGGGTGCTGTCTGCTATATGACTGGTGAAATCAAAGAACCAAAGAAGACCATGCCTAAGGCGCTTATTATCTCTGTACTTCTCATCATCGTACTTTATACTGCGCTTTCAACAGTTATCACCGGACTTACGCCTATCGAAACCCTTGCAGGCTCTGATGCACCAGTTGCACTTGCTGTATCGAAGATTCCTGGTATCGGTGGAGCGGCGAGTAACCTTGTGGCAGTAATGGCGATTATAGTCATCATTGGATCATTATCCAGCTGTATCATGTTCCAGCCAAGAATGGAATATGCAATGGCGAAAGACGGACTGTTCTTCAAATCCTTTGCAAAAGTACATCCAAAGTGGGAAACACCTTATTTCTCCATCCTAGTTCAGTGTGCAATGGGAATCATCCTGATATTTGCATCTAACATTACAGAGCTTCTTGGATACTTTACTCTGGTGGCCTTGGTTAAGAACTTTCTTACCTTTGGAACAATCTTCGTTCATCGAAAGAAGGCTACCTACAAACCACTATGGAAAGCACCAGCATGGAGATTCATGGCTCTTATGGCAATGTTCACCACAGGAACCCTTATAGTGTCAACGTTCCTCTGGGCTCCAATTCCAGGACTTATCGCAGCGGTTGTCATCATAGCTACCGGCCTTCCTGTGTACTTTTACTGGGACAAGAAATCATCAGCTCAATTGAGCTGATAGAATACGCATAGCATATCGTCACTGAGAATCACAGTGGAGCACACTTATGTTCCACTGTGATTTTTTATCCGTAATAATAATCTGGCTGTGTTTTCTGAAAGAGTCTTCAGAAATGCTTATTCAGAATAAAATATGATATACTTTTAGTATGATATAGGAAAGAAGGTAGACAAAATGGATGATCAGGGAAAAAGTAAATCCAGAAATGAAGCTCAGGAAGAGCTGGAGTATTTCATAAAGGTAAATCTGCTGAAAGCGCATGTTAAGCTGCCTTCAGAGCGTGAATTAAGTGAGATTTTCAATATAAACCGATCGACATTGAGAGCGGCCATACAAAGAATGGTTGATGAAGGTAAGCTGTACAAAGTAACAGGTTCAGGTAATTTTGTACAAGAGCCTAAAATCGTAAGAAATCTGAATGACCTGGACTCCCTAACTGAACTAGTGGAAGGTTTAGGTAAGAAGATTTCCAGTAGAGTAATCCTGGCATCGGTAATTGAAGCGAATAAGCAGATCATGAAAAAGCTGAAACTGCCTTTGGGCACTAAGGTTTTTGAGCTACTTAGAGTCAGACTTGTAGACAATGAACCATTCGTGCTGGAAACGAGCTTCATCGAATATCATCGGTTTGAGGGAATTGATCAGTATGATTTTGAGAAAGTCTCCTTGTACAGAATTCTGAAAGATGTTTATGGAGTTGATATTGTAAAGGGCCAGGAGAAACTGACTCTTACCTATGCCACTGAAGAAGAATCGAATCTGCTTTCTGTAGCATATAAATCACCGCTTTTCTTCATCAGCGGTACAGCAGAAGACAGTGGAGAACGACCGGTGGAATACTTCAGGTCCGTCGTGAGGCCAGACAAAATGAAGTTCTCGAGCATACTTGTTAAAAAGAATCAGGAGGAAATACAGCATGGATGAGAAGGAAATCACCTATACGTCTCCAATCTATCTACAGCTCAGAGAAATCATAAGAACAAAGATTGAGGAAGGTGAATATCAGCCAGGTATGGCGATATCTTCAGAGAATGAACTTGCTGAAACATACGGAATTAATCGAATGACGGTAAGAAGTGCCATTGATGCATTGATCAAGGAGGGTCTTCTTCGCTCAGTCCAGGGGAAAGGTATATTTGTTGTAGGACAAAAGTATGAGCGGAATCTTGATATTCTGGAAGGATTCACTCAGGTCATGAAGTCCAAAAATGCAAGTCCAAAATTCAAGATCCTTCAGAAGAATGCGAGGGCAGCAGGAAAGCTCTTTGCAGATCTCTTTGGCATAAAGGAAGAGGATCAGATTTATTATATTCGTCGAACATGCTATGACAATAATGAGCCGGTTTCCATTGAAGAACTGTTTATACCCGAATATCTGGTGCCTAAGTTTCATGGCATAGATCTCACAGTTTTTTCCATCTATGAGATTTATGAGTTCTATGGTATAAACCTGGTAAAAGCTGTCCAGACACTTGATATCACAAAACTTAACCAGAGGGATGCAAAGATTCTTGAAGAGGATGAGGATGTTCCGGTTCTTTTATTCGAATGCACAAGTTTTGATGACAAAGACAGAGTAATTGAATTTACGAGAAGCTATACTCGGAGCGGAAAGAGTGACTACAGTGTGGATTTTCGTGTTTAGAAAGAGGCCTGGAGGACCAGGCTTATTTTCGCGGGTGAGTGGTACAATAATTGACAAACTTGTTGAATTGTAGAAACAGATATGTTAGTATCATTTTAGTGGTACAAAATTAAGCAAAAATGTATAGTATCAGGAGGAAGTTATGTTAAAATTTAATGAAGAATTCTGGGTTGAAAGTTTTAAAGGGGCACTTACTAAGCGCCAGGAAATCGAGGCAATTGTGGATCGGATTCATGAAGAGGGATATGACAATATCTTCTTTTTAGGTATCGGGGGAACATACGCGTCAAGTATGCAGGTCGTTCAGCACATCAAGGAGTTCAGTGCCATGCCTGCGTTTGTGGAGCATGCAGCCGAATATATGACAACAGGGAACAAAGCGCTTACAAAGAACTCGCTTGTGGTCTTCTCTTCAGTTAGCGGAACAACAGAAGAGGTTCTTGTCGCCCTGAAATATATCAGAGAAAATGTAGGTTCAAGAATCATCGGATTTATAGACAAGGATGATACACCTATGGGTGAATTTGCAGACCACCTGGTTATTTATCCCATGAACGAACAGCTGAAATTCTTTATGCTGGCAGACAGACTCATGTGGCACAGAGGTGACTTCGATGATTATGAAGAACTGTACAAGGAACTGGATGAACATCTTCCAGAAGCTCTGGTGGATACGGAGAAACGTGCAGACGAGTTTGGAAAAGCTTTTGCGGAGAAGCATCATAATGATGAAATGCATTACTTCATAGGTGCAGGTAATCAGATGGGCGCCACATATTCCTACGCCATGTGTTATTGGGAAGAGCAGCACTGGATAAGAACGAAATCTATTCATGCAGCGGAATTTCTGCATGGTACTCTCGAAATCATAGACAGAGACAGTAACGTTACACTATTTCTTGGCGAAGACAGTCAGAGGCCTCTTGCAGAAAGAGTCAGAAACTTTCTTCCTAGAATCTGCGGAAACTGTACATTTATCGATACCCGAGATTATCCCCTTGCTGGAATTAGCGAGCGCTTCAGAGGGCATATCTCGCATCTCGTGATGATGGCTGTGAACAGAAGAATTGATGCACATCTCGAAAAAATAAACTGTCATCCCGTGGAAATAAGAAGATATTACAGACAGCTGAAATACTAAATATAAATTGAGATTTCTGAAATCGGTCAATATATAGAGTGAGTAAAAGGCCTGCCAAATCAGGCTGAACTCTTGTTGGTGACTGCAGACGAATGAAAATAATAAAATGGGGGAAAGAAATGAGAATTGCAACAGTGGGCGATAACTGTATTGACTACTATGAGAATCTGCATACAGGATATCCAGGAGGAAATCCTGTCAATGTGGCGGTATATCTTAAGCGTTTAGGAGTGGAAGCTTCATATGTAGGGTTTGTGGGAAATGATGATTATGGAAAGATCCTCACTGACGCATTGTCACAGAAAGGTGTGGATATATCCCATGTATCAGTGAAGGAAGGATCCACTGCCGTCACACAGGTGGAGCTGGTGAACGGTGAGAGGGTCTTTGGGGAATATGATGAAGGCGTTATGGCAGATTTTATGCTTACAGAGGATGATCTTCACTTTCTGTCAAAACATGATCTTATCGTAAGCGGGATCTGGGGAAAGATAGAGGGGAGACTTCCTGAACTGAAGAGTCTTGGAAATCTCATCGCATTTGACTTTGCAACAAAGCTTGAGGATCCAATTAAAGAAGCCGCAATACCCTACGTTGATTATGCCTTCTTTGCTGCAGAAGAGGAGACAGATGAGCTTCTTCATTTCATGGTGACAGAAAAAGCAAAAGGACCTAAGGTTGTTATTG
>DAMDIS010000006.1:31484-39887 GCA_032100885.1 Proteiniclasticum sp. | reverse complement strand
GGTCATGTTTGCCGCCATTTCCATTCTGGAAGATTCCGGCTATATGGCTAGAGGCGCACTGATCATGGATAAGCTTATGAGAAAAATCGGACTGTCGGGCAAGGCATTCATTCCCATGCTTATGGGCTTCGGATGTACAGTTCCGGCAATCATGTCCGCCAGAACCCTTGAAAGTGAAAAAGACAGAAAGCTCACGGCTCTTCTTGCGCCATTCATGTCATGCAATGCAAGACTTCCGGTCTTCATACTGTTTGGTACAATCTTCTTCAGAAACAATGCCGAGATCGTCGTGATGTCACTCTATCTTTTAGGTATCGTCATGGCCGTTCTCATCGGACTTGTATTCAAGAACACCATATTCAAGAAGGATGAGGAGCCGTTTATCATCGAGCTGCCCGAATATAAGATTCCTTCCATGAGTCTTGTTGTAAACAGTACATGGGACAAAGGTAAGGGATTCATAAAGAAAGCATCAACCATCATTTTCTCTCTGTCTGTACTGGTCTGGTTCCTGTCAAACTTCAGCATGAGCGGACTAACAGATATGAGCAGCAGCCTGCTTGCTACCATAGGCTCAGCCATAGCACCAGTTTTCGCGCCGCTAGGTTTCGGAACATGGGAAGCGGCTGTAGCTCTAGTCACAGGAATCATGGCTAAGGAAGTTGTCCTGTCCACCATGGGTGTCATATACGGAGGAGATCTGTCCGTCATACTGCCTACAATCTTCACTCAGCTCACAGCAGTCAGCTTTCTGGTATTTGTTCTGCTTTATACACCTTGTGTAGCGGTAATTGCGACAATCAAGAAAGAATACGGCGGAAAGTTTGCCGCTGCAAGTTCATTCTTCTATTTTGCAGTCGCATGGGTTATGTCATTTCTTATCTACCAGATCGGATCGCTCATATTATAGGAGGGTAAAATGGAAATCATCATCACCATTGCCATAGTAGCTGCAGCCATTTATTTCCTGGCCAGGAAAATCAAAGCCACAAAAGCTGCCGACTGCACTACATGCTCTTCCTGCAGTACAGACTGTTCAGTCTATACACCTGAACGGGCTATGGGCATCGAGTTCATCAATAAAGCCAGGAAAGACGCCTGATTTTAAAATAAGCTGATTATACCAACCTGATAGAAATTCTATCAGGTTTTTCTCTTTGTCTGAAAATCATGTTCAGTGACAAAATGCTCAGAATTCGTGATAAAATGGATTAAATAAACAGAATATACAGGCGGTGATGATATTGAAATTCATGACGATTTCGAGACAGGCAGGAAGTATGGGCGACGACATCGCAAAACTTCTCGCGAAAAAGTGCGGAATGTCCCATATCACCAGAGACTATGTCCTCAAAAACTGGTTTCCTGAAATCGCAAACACACATGAACTGCATATGCTGTCCGAAAGTCCCGGCTATTTCCTGAAAAAATCGTCTGTGGGGCTTACTTTTCAGGAGTTCCTGGAAAAGAAGCTTATGGATCTGGTCAAGGAAGATTCAGCTGTAATCAGCGGGCTGGGTGCCCAGATCATATTCAGAAATCATCCTGATGCCCTGCACATCAAAATCATCGGTTCTCTGGAAAGACGCATCGAAAGACTTGCCGGTTCCGTGAATCTCACAGAAAACGATGCGCAGAAAATCATCGAAAACACCGACAGGCGCCACAGGAGATACATCCAGATGATCTACGGCAGAGATTGGTCAGATCCCGATCTCTATCAGCTCATCATAAACACCGATACACTAAATGCACTGGAATGTGCAGAACTTCTCGCAGCTTTTCTGGACAACAGAAAAGCCTATGATGTTGCACCTGAGTCACAGGAGGAGGAGAGCAGAAAACCGATCATCTTTAAAAATGAATCCGAGGAAGAATTTGCTAAAGTTCTAGATATGTATAACCTGGAATGGGACTATGAGCCTCGAACCTTTCCTCTGAAGTGGGATTCGGATGGGAACATCACCCAAGCCTTCTCCCCTGATTTCTATCTGCCAAGATTTGATACCTATATCGAGCTGACAATCATGAATCAGAAATACACTTCGACGAAAAAGAAGAAGATGGAGCTTATGAAAAAGCTCTATCCGGGAACAAATATCAGCATCGTCTATAAAAACGACTATCACAATCTGATCAGAAGATTTGAAGAATGGGGAGAAGATAAATGAATGGACTGGGAAAGATACTCTACACCGAAGAGGAAATCAGACGAAGAGTAAAAGAAACAGCGGATGAAATAAACAGCCACTATGGCAGTGAAGAGCTTGTGGTGATCAGTATACTAAAAGGATCCATCTATTTCCTGACTGATCTGACAAGGCAGCTTACAATGCCCCTGGAGATGGACTTTCTCTCCATCGGAGTAAGAAAAGATGAAACAAGGCAGCGCACCATCACCTTCATCAAGGATCTGGACATCAGTATAACCGGTCGAAATGTTCTTCTTATTGAAGATGTCATCGGTACGGGTCTCACCCTTGGATACGTACTGCAGCATATCGAGTCTTATAAACCGAAGACCTTGCGGATCTGCTCTCTTCTGGACAATCCTGCAAAGAGACTCCTTAATTTCGATGTCCATCATACCTGTTTTGTGATGCCTGACCTTTTTGTCGTCGGTTACGGTCTGGATTACAAGGAAAAATACAGAAACCTGAAGGATATAGTGGAATACCGAAAAGACTGAAAAAAGAGATCATCGATTTGATGATCTCTTTTTTGAGCAAATGGGAAGCTCCAACGAACCTTCGTCAATCTCTGTCTCACTTCCACTATTTCTTTGTTTCCCATAATATTCAAGTGACTTGATTACTTCATCTGCTAAGGTACTAGTTACTAATTGTTTACTATAGTCGTATTTTCATCTCTGTTTATAGGCACTTAGATTATTTGTCTCTGTGTATATATCTTCAATGTTTTGGACTTATGGTAATTCGATTTTCTCATTCTCTTTTCAGGTATAGCAGATTTTTGGTCTACGGTAATCAGTTTTCATATTATGTTCGGTTTCTGAATATAGCTTCCAAAAGATTTTGATTTTAGGTATTCCTTGGAGCTCATCTTTATATTAACAGAATTTGCAGATAATTTAAACCCCTGAAATCGTCAACTGTATCCCATTCTCTTTCGTTATGTATAAATATCTTCCATTATCGCGTATTATCGTAATATTGTAAATAATTATAAAAATCTCCCTGTGATCAGTGGATAATTATACAGACTTTTCCTCTGCTTTCTTTAGTGCTCTCAGAATTTCACCCACACTCCAGGCCTGTGCGAAGCAGCCTTTTGAAACATAAGGATGATCTCCGTCAAAAATTTCTGCAATCTGACCGATGCATCCTTCTCTCAGTGTCCCTTCAATCTGACCAATCTGATCGATGACCTTCATCCTTGCATCCATGCTGTGATCATGGACTTTCAAATACGCAAGATAATATCCTCCAAGAGGAAATCCCCATACTGTACCCTGATGATATGCTGTATCTCTGTCCCAAAGCGATCCTCCATAAAATGGATGATACTCTATATCTTCTGGGGATAGTGATCTGAGACCATATGGCGTATAGAGCGCCCTATAGACCTTCTCAACTACCCTCTTTTCCTTTTCTCTGTCCAGCATACCGAAAGGAACCGATACCGCCCAGATCTGATTGCATCTCACCTGATTATCCGTTTCACTGCCCGATACAAGATCTTTAAGACAGTCCTCCTTATCATTCCAGAACTTGTCGAGGAATGAAACCCTGACCTTTTCAGCAAGGTTTTTGTACTGTCGTCCATCCCCGTCCAGAAGGTCATGGAAGTAGGCCATGATCATCAGGTCATTATACCAGTAGGCGTTGATTTCCACTGGCTTGCCATGCCTTGGTGTAGGCAGCACATCATTGATTCTCACATCCATCCATGTGACCTGTTCAAGTCCGCTTCCAGCAGTGATAAGATAATCCTCATCCATTCTGATGTGGAAATCGGTACCCCTTTTATACCATTCTATGATTTCCTCCATTGCAGGCATAGCTTCACTGACAAACGCAAGGTCCTTAAATTCCTGATAATACTCATATACGGCATAAATGAAAAGAAGAGATGCATCTACGGTATTGTACATGGGCTTCTCTTCGCCCTCAGGAAACATATTGGGCATAATACCTTTTTTCATGTATTTCATGAAGCTTCTGAAAATATTCTCAGTATCTTCCTTGCGGCCAGCCGCTATGCAGCAGCCCATGACCGCAATCATGGTGTCTCTTCCCCAGTCTCCAAAGAAAGGGTATCCGGCTATGATCGTTCTTCCTCCTGTGGACTCCCGATCCACGACAAAAGCATCAGCTGCCAGGACAAGCGCTTTTCCGATTTCCGATTCCATGTTTGACGCCTTAGTCAGTCGCTCTTTTCTTAAAGACTCATTCCTCCGGATTTCATCCGGGGTCTCTTCAATGGGACTTAAGCTGTATATGACATAGGCTTTTCTCTCTTCCCCTGCCTTCAGCTTATAGTCATACCTGTGATCTGAAAAAACACTGCCTACTGAATCTCTGGCGTCTTTTGCATCATCCTCGAAATAGAGATCATCTTTAAAAAGTTCATCTTCCATGGTCAGGCTTCCATCCGTACTGTAGTAGATTTCATAACCTCCGCTGCATATTTTCTGATTGGATACTGCCACTCTCTGCCCTTTTCTCGGCATGATTCCTTTTGGCGTAAACCTCATCCAGGGTTTTAGTGATACTTCAATCTCATGATCATTATGGTTAACAAGCACATAATCTACAAGGACAAGATTTTCCTCATACTTCATGATGACTGTTTTTTCTAACGCTACACCATGAGCCAGATAGGACCATCTTGGAAAATGCTCAAAAGTGAAGGCGTTAAGATGCCGAAACCCCTCCTGGTTCTTTGTATAACCGACATACTCCTGAGCACCAAGACTCACCTCACCACGAGCCGTCCTTATGATTTCTTCAATGTTTCCGATATACTGCACCCACTGATTTGGCGCTTTCACCGCTGCCATGAAAAGAACGTGCTCATTTCTTGAAGATGAACCTGCGATACTCAATGACGAGTAGCCACCCTTGCGGTTTGTCAGTAAATAACAGTTCTCCTGTGCCCTTCTGATGTCTGTGAAATGATTTTTCCCATATACAAAATTCATATCTGCCTCCATATTTTCTTATGTCTAACATTAAAATATTCCAGTCTCGTCTGAAGTCACAGACTTCATGCGTAACGTCTTGAATCATTCCGTTACTCGAAACAGTAAATCCTATCGTGTCATCATCCTGATCACGGTCATTCCATTGGATACACTGCTTCTGCAAGTCCAAAACCGATTATCTTTAAGCGCCGGTTTCTTCCTCTTCAACTTTCATCTTACTCATTATATCGTATCTTCTGGCGTTCAATCAGGTCATTTTCCGGATTATTTTCAAGAAAAAAGAAACAGCTATGAACTGTTTCCTCTTAACCGCCTGATTATTCATGGATTCTTATCTGGAATACTGTCTACAGAAGAACATCGAATTCCTTAGGACTTACCATCAGAAACCTCGAGATGAATTCAGGCTTCTTGTCGATGACCATATCTTCCTGCAGCACACCATACCCCCTTAGTCTGTGAATCAGATCTATAATAAAAGGATCGCTGCCCACAAGATAGAAAACAGGTCTCTCATCATAATTCAGATTTTCAATGAAATTATGGAGTTTCTCCCTTCCGTCCAGCCACAGATTGCTGTAGCAGTCACAGGCAAGGTTATCCAGATCTTTTCTGTACAGAAAATCGCCTGTGGCATCCACATTGACGTTGGTCATCATGGGAATTCCGTCTCTGCATTTACTGTATGCCAGAACCAGCGGCCTCATCGTTGCTATGCCTACACCCATGGAAAGAAGAACCACCGGACGGTTTTCTCTTCGTAGACTCATCCTTGACCCAGGTTTGAATACGACGATTTCATCACCGATCTCTGACTGGAACAGCTTTTCTTTAAACTCGGAGCAGTTTTCTCTCTTCCTCGTTGTGAAGCCGATCTTCCGCTCGTCGGGCAGAGTCATGATGGACATATGTCTCACCCATTCTTTAACCGGCGTCTCACCGTCATCAAATCCCGAAAGTCCAATATGCGCATGAGAACCTTCATCCCAGCTGAAATCCTGAGGCATGTTCATGTAGTACGTCCTCGTTCCTTCAACCTCGTCAACTATATCTGTAATCTTCAATCTATATTTCTCCATTATGATCATCCTTTGACTCATTATTTGGTTGTATACAATGTTTTTTGCCCATATGAATATTATAGTGAATCCCCCCTGATATGTCAAAATTTAACAAGGTGATCTCAGCTCCCTATCGTACATAAAGTAAAAGCTCCGATCCCACAGTTTGTTTCACTGCGGATCAGAGCGGACTTAATGTAAAATATTTGATTAAAGGCTGATGATTCCTGACTCGATTCTCTTTTTCAGATCTTCGATTTTTTCTTCGATGAGCTCTGCTGTCATATGGAACGCCTCATCCGGCTTACCTGAAGGATCATCAAGACCCCAGTCTTCACGATGTTTTGAAGGAAGATAGGGACATTCCACATTGCATCCCATGGTCACAACGACATCGATGTCCTTCGGCAGGTCATCGATGAGTTTTGAATGCTGAGAAGCTTCCATGTCGATGCCATATTTTTCTTTCATAATTCTCACGGCATCCTGATTGATCTTCGGTTTTGTTTCTGTCCCTGCAGAGTAGGATTCAAATACACCCCCTGCGTTTTCCTTGCCAAGAGCTTCAGCTATCTGGCTTCGGCATGAATTATGTACACATACAAATGCAACTTTAGGTTTCAATCTGATCATTCCTTTTTTCTTTTAGTATAACAAATATCATGGGATCAAATGTTAATTCTGCGTTATTTCATTCATCTGAAAAAGGCAGGAAACTCTGACTGGTCATCAGTTTCCTGCTTTCTCTTGTTTCTAGATCAGATCCAGAAGATTATTCTTGTATTCCTTATAGGCTATTCTCAGCTCATTCATTTTTTCATACATCAGCTTCTGAGTATCGCTTAAGGTATCATAATCGTGTTTTTCTATGGCATGCCTCATGTAGTTGAAGATGCCCTTACCTTTATCGGTGTTTTTCATCAGCGCGATTTTCAGTCTTTCCACCTTATCCCAGTTCGCCCGGTCATCCAGGAACTCACCGTCTTTATGGAACTTTCTATAACTTCTGATTTCATTGACAAAATTGGGGATGATTCTGTGGTCGATCTCGGTATACCATTTATAAAGAAGACCATCTTCATAGCTGTCTATGATTTTCTCGCTGAATACATCATCTCTTTTCAGAACGTCCACTTTTTCAGGATACAGTGAAAATGCTCTGATATTTTCATATACTGTTTCAGGTGCTACCCCGAAGAATCTTTCTCTGTCTTCGTCACTGAAATCGTCGTAGACGTCTTTTTCTGTTCTGTATGCTCTATCTTTATCAAGATAACCGGCTTCATCGCCAGGTTCCTTGGATAGCTCTTTCAGAAGGTCTGCACAGGATCTGTCCTTGGCATACTGAATGCCGTCAGTCATGGCCATAAGGAGCGAGGATATACATAGGAATGTGTTTGTATGAGGGTTTGGTGCTCTCAGCTCAAATCTGGTCGCCATGGGACTGTTTTCATCGCGTATGAGGCCAATGAGTATCGTACGGTTTCGTGAAGGAATATCCGGTTCATATCCAAGTGAAGAGACAATGGAAATCGGAGCCTCATATCCTTTCTTCAGTCTCTTGAATGCTTCATTGGAAGAAGTGACAAATGGATTGATCACTTCATAGTTCTTCAGGATACCCATGAGTGAACCATAGCCGATGGAACTCATGAAATCTTTCTGTGTGGTATTGAAAAGATTGATACGTCTTCCATCTTTCAGCTTTACCAGTGCACTAATGTGAGTATGTTCACCACTGCCTGCAATCCTGTCCAGAGGCTTTGCAAGGAACGTGACCTCCAGTCTGTAACGGATGAACACTTCTCTTACAAGGTTTCTCACAAACAGCTCATAATCTCCGGTCTGCTTCGGGCTCGAATACTTCCAGTCGATCTCCAGCTGTTCAAGGACCCCTTCGAATCTTCCATCGTCATTCAGTTTCGCTCTGACTCCACCAACTTCCTTATGTCCCATTTCAGGTTCAATTCCATAAAGCTCCATAAGAATCAGGGTTTCTTCCACAGCACTTCTCACAGCGCCTCTTGTTTTGCTCCAGTACTGTTCCTTCAGTTCCTGTGATGTGCTCAGTGCATCGATATCAGAAGAAGCGCTAGGTGACTTCACCCAGAATTCAAGCTCTGTAGCAGAGGTGATTTCAACCTTCTCGATATCATCTGCAGAAAAGCCGAATTC
>DAMDIS010000006.1:30448-31436 GCA_032100885.1 Proteiniclasticum sp. | reverse complement strand
GCATCCTTAAGGTCAACATTATACTCAACGAACCAGCTGACATCAGTGTCCGCTTTCATATCCACTTTCGCATTGTTGAGTGTGGCGATTTTTGGAAGGAAAACAGATGATCCGTCAGTCTGAGCGGCAAAACCGTTCAGATAGGTATCTATGTTGGCAATGAACAGACTGACTGGAATTTTTGTATCTGTTTCATGACCGATCAGATCAACTGCGGCTAAGGACACAAATCGGATTTCGGGATGCTCCTCAAGTTTCTGTATCAGATTTTCCTTGGTCAGGTCCTCTTTCTTAAATGTATAGATCAGGTCTTTTCTCATGACTGGCACCTCTTCCTTTTCAGCTTGTAATTTTTTCATCAATGAAAAAAGATTACCACAGGGAAAACCTGTCGTAAATTGATTCAAAAGAACTTCTAAGGATAAATTTAAATCTGCATGCTTCACTTAATAATACATGAGATATAACGATTACAGAATAATAATCTAAAGTTGCTGCCGCTTCATTACGTTCGCATTTTAGTCTCCATATGGAGATATCACTTTAATAAGTTAAGTGTCTTTCCGCTTTATTGAACATTATTAACCCTTACGCCTGTCTTTTTTAGCTAGTGAACGAATTAACGTATATTTAACCGACTGTTCTATAGTATCGTTCGTGTTCGTTAGAAAACTTCTCATTTATTCTATTTTGTATGTCCTGTTTTCGTCTGCCAGTAATAGATCGCCAGCTGCGTCCGATCTCGAAGCTCAAGCTTTTCAAGGATTACCGACAAGGTGTTGCGTACAGTACCTTCACCAAGAAAAAGCCTCTCAGAAATCTCTCTATCGAAGAATCCATTGGCGACAAGTTCCAGGATATCTCGTTCTCTTGGCGTCAGCAGGAGTTCACTGGTCTCCTCAGTAAGTCCAGTCAGCTTCGGATCAGTTAAATAGAAGAATGGATCTTTACGGATTCTATCATCAGCGTTCAATATGAACCCTTCGAC
>DAMDIS010000006.1:27993-30438 GCA_032100885.1 Proteiniclasticum sp. | reverse complement strand
TCAGAATCGTAAAATCTCATCGTATACAAAGTGACCATCAAAAACATAGCAATACCATCTCTTCTAAAGGGTTGTGATTGTATTTTTTCTGCAATGAATATGATGTCTTCCTCATTGATGATATCAAAATTTTCTCCGTTCGAGCCGTCCCTCACGGAAATCACGGCAATATCCTGTGCACTGGTCCCCTTAATAAAATGTCTCGGAGTGACCCACACAACAATAATTACTGATATGACAACTGCTGTAATGCCTGAAACGATCCTATACTGATAAGCGGTATCCCATTTTCATTTGAAGAAAAAAAGAGATAGAAATCTACCTCTTTTTCGTCACGAACCTGAACTTTCATATTTCTTTATACCCTGGGTCCAGATGTAATAGGCCAGCAGGATACTAACAACACTGATCATGTTCGTCAGAAATATCCCATAGAAGAAGCCTTCCCTTCCGAGAAAGTAAGCACCTGGAAAGTATCCTGTAAAAGCAAAGGGAATGATAAAGGTGAGTATGAATTTAACGGCCTTGGGATAGATGGAAAGCGGATACTTGGTAAAGGTGCTGAGCTGGTAGGTCATGTACAGATAGGACTGGGCAAATTTGATCCAGAATGAAATGCTTGCTACAGCAAGTTTTATGGCGGTATAGATCAGTGTTGCAAAAAGTATCGTTGAGATAAGAAGCAGCACGCTCAGAACACTCCACTGAAGATCGAGGGTTCTTCCAGCTGTGATCATCAGTATGGTTCCGATGATGATTTCTCCGAAACCGTCCGGCTGAAAACGCTCAGCCAGGAGATGGAAGAGCGGATTAAGAGGTCTGAGAAGATACTTGTCAAAGCCTCCCTGAAGAATGATCCTTCCGCTGAGAATCCAGAGATTGTCGGTGAAAACATGATCTATTCCTCTTGGTATCTGCGCGAGCCCATAGATGAACAGCACTTCATGGAAACTCCAGCCATCCAGTGATGGTATGCTGCTGAAAATAAGCTGTATGAAAATTACTCCGGTGAGCTGAACAAAAAGAAAGCCCACCAGTCCGAAAACAAAATCCGCACGGTATTCTATAAGCGATTTGATGTACTGTTTGAGAAACTGGTTATATAGTCTGAAATATTTAGTCATGTTCAACCTCCCAGTATGCTCAGTGACTTGACGAGCGTCTTCCACATGAATCTTGAAATCACGATCATGACAATGATCCAGACAAACTGAAGCATAACCGCATTAAAAGCTTCAGCACCCCTCAGTTTTCCTAGATAGATCATTGTAGGTGTATAGACGATGGAGCTGAAGGGCAGAAGCGTAATGACCTTTCTGAAAATCTCAGGAAAAAAGACGATAGGAATCAGCGCTCCCGACAGGAGCTGCATGATTGCACCCATAATCTGGCTCATTCCCCACATATTCGTGATTTTGAACGACAGCAGACCGAAAGTATAGCTGAAGTAAAAGTTGATCAGTATGCCCATCATCATGCTCAGCATATAAAGAGGGATATTGATGTCGCCCGTAAATCCGGCTGTGGAGTAGAAAATCAGATTGACCACGGTAAACGCCGCGACAAAAATGATGGTAAAGTTGTAAAGTACACCGCCTAAAGCCTGAAAGAGCATCCTCTTCTCATAGCTGATCGGTCTGATGAGATTGATGGCAATGGTTCCGTCCTTAACCTCTCTTGCGATATCAAAGGAAATGTCCACCGATGTCATGAGTGTCGTGAGGAATGAAATGATGATGTACATGATCATCTCGTTCAGTGTGAACCCGTTGATCACTTTATCAGGTGAACTGGAAAAAATCGCTTTCCAGAGAAAAAATGATACCGTCAGCATCAGCCATTCTCCAAGCATGAAGATGATGACATTTGCCTTATAGGAAAGAAGCATCTGGAACGTATTTAATGTGAAAGGCAGGTATGCCCTGATTCTCCTCATCCATCACACCTCATTTCTGTAGATCTTCTTCACGATATCCTCAATGGAAGGTTCGTGTATGGTGAAATCTGTAATATCCAGTTTTCCCATGAGTCTCTTTGTGATTTCTGTCGTAGACGTGTGATTTTTGTTGAACTGGACCTTAAGTCTGTTCTCTTCAGCCTGAAACGAGATGAACTCTTCATCCAGTGCTTTTATGAACTGCACTTCCTCAGGATTGATGCTGCTGCTGGCTAGAATCTCGATGTCGGACATATATCCGTAGGTTTCCTTGATGTGCCTGACATTGCCGTCGTAGAGCATTTTGCCTTTGTCGATGATGATGATGCGGCTCGAGAGCTCTTCGATGTCCATGAGATCATGGGTGGTCAGAATGATCGTCGTTCCGTATGTCTCATTGATTTTTCTGATGGCCTTGCGCACATTTTCCTTGACGACAATGTCAAGTCCTATGGTGGGTTCATCAAGGTAGATGATTTTCGGATTATGGATGAGGGCAGCTGCCAGGT
>DAMDIS010000006.1:24012-27983 GCA_032100885.1 Proteiniclasticum sp. | reverse complement strand
ATCCTTTAGTTCAAGAACCTCATTGCGGAAATCCATCTGTCTTTCGAAGTCCTTCTGATTCACTTCATAGATATCCCGGAGGAGCGTGAAGGTTTCGGATAGCGGCAGATCCCACCAGAGCTGAGTTTTCTGTCCGAAAACGACACCGATGTCCATGGCATTCTTCTGTCTGTCTTCATACGGGATGACTCCATTGACCAGAACTTGTCCGGATGTAGGCGTAAGAATGCCCGTCATCATTTTAATGGTTGTGGACTTTCCGGCACCGTTGGCACCGATATATCCGACAATTTCCCCTTCATCAATCTGAAAACTCACATCGTCTACTGCCTTGGTGATGGTATATTCCTTGGAAAAAAATGATTTGACTGCTCCTGAAAATCCAGGATACTTCTTGTTCATTTTGAATTCCTTGGTTAAATTTTTAACTTCAATCATTATGTTGTACCTCGTATCTCATTTAATACTGACTTGCAGGATTCATTATATCACCAAGTCTATCATTAATATATACCTCTACATGAAAAAAAGCAGAAAACAGAATATCTGTTTTCTGCTGAATCTTCAGTTTATCTAATATATCGCGATGTTTCCATCTGTTCTGGTTTCTGTTCCTGCAACATAAGCTCCGTTTTCAAGTCTTAGTATCATCTGTCCACGTCCGAAGTTACTGTTGTCATGAGATATTGTGATGTCATGACCCATATTCTTCAGCCTTTCGACCATGAGCTCATCAAAAGTATCCTCCACCATAACGGACTTTTCTTTTGTCCACTGCCATCTCGGACAGTCAAGGGCTGCCTGCGGATTGAGCTCAAAATCCAGAAGAGAACTGATGACCTGCAGATGACCCTGAGGCTGCATATACCCACCCATGACACCAAAGACGCCGATGCATTTTTCATTCTTCATGAGCATTCCCGGAATGATGGTATGATAGGTCCTCTTTCCAGGTGCCAGGCAGTTTGCATGATTTTCATCAAGCCTGAAGTCCGCACCTCTGTTCTGAAGGGAAATCCCCGTTCCCTTTGCCACGATGCCGCTGCCAAAACCCATGTAGTTGGACTGAATCATGGAGACCATATTGCCTTCCCTGTCTGCACAGGACAAGTAGACTGTACCGCTATGGAAAGGGTCTTCGTGGGTATAGATGTTCGCCTTCTCCGTGATCATGGAAGCTCTTCTTTTGCCGAACTCAGCGCTCAGAAAATCCTCCGGTGAAAATTTCATGTTCTTCGGATCGGTAATGTGGTGCTGTCCATCGGCAAAGGCCATCTTCATGGCTTCCATGGAGCGGTGGTAATACATTTCATCCCGTTCCATGATCTCAAAGTTCGAGAGCGTATTCAATGCCATGAGCGCAACCATTCCCTGCCCGCTTGGCGGAAGCTCAACCACCTCATGATCCCTGTAAGGTACCGATAACGGAGTTACCCATGCCGGGCTGAATCCTTCCAGATCACTTTTTCTTAGATATCCCCCATGTTCCACCGAATCCTTCTCTATGGCATCAGCAAGACTGCCGTTGTAGAAAGCTTCACCCTCAGATTCCCCGATCTTTCTCAGCGTTCTACCATGATCCGGCAGGGTGATGATCTGAAAAGGCTCCGGCGGATTTCCGTCAAAAGTGAAGGTATTAAACCACTCTTCGTACTCCGGTCTGTCTTTGAAGATTTCCTTATACTTCTTATATGCTCTCTGCCAGGCGAAAGCCACATTCGCTGCAACAGGGAATCCCTCTTCCGCATGCTTTATGGCAGGAAGCAGGCACTCAAGAAGTGTCAGACTGCCGAACCTTCTGCTAAGTTCCGCCCACCCCTTGGGTGTTCCAGGTACGGTAACGGGAATCCACCCGTGAACGGGCATGGCTTCGTGCTCATTTTTCACCTCTTCAAGTGTGATTCCTGATGGAGACGGCCCGTTGCTGTTTAAGCCGTATAGCTTATCCTTCATCCAGACCAGTGTGAAATTGTCCGATCCGATGCCGTTGGCTGTAGGTTCAACAACGGTTAGGCATGCTGCCGTCGCTATAGCCGCATCGACTGCATTCCCGCCCTTCTTCAGTATTTCGAGACCGGCATCCGCTGCCAGAGCATTGGATGTCGCAACCACACCGTTTCTGCCGCTTAAAGGGATTCTCCTGCTTGTGTAAGGCAAGTGCATAGGATTAAATTTCATGTCTACCTCCGTAAATGTTACTCATATTCGTGATCATTTTCAGATCTTCCATACCTCCTAGTATAACTTCAATAAAAAAGGATTGGCATATTTCCCAAAGGAACTGTACCAATCCTAAGATATCTGTTTATGATTTTCTACATTTCTTCTACAGTCTCGATGCCCAGAAGATTGAGGGCATTTCTGATTACAATGGTCGTGGCAAGAACCAGATTGAGTCTTGCTTTTTTCAGATTTTCCTCGGCTGAATTGATTGGACAGTTGTTGTAGAACTTATTGAAATCTTTTGCAACCTGAAGGACATATCTTGTGAGAACAGATGGTTCATACTTGTCCATAGCCTGCTTCACCGCATTTCCGAAACCTTCCAGCGTTTTGGACAGTTCAAATTCTTCCTGGTTGCTAAGAAGAGTAAGATCCGCCGTATCAGGCAGCTGATTCTTTCTCAGGATGCTTTTTGCCCTGGCATAGGTGTACTGAACATAGGGTCCTGTTTCTCCGTCAAAGGAAAGAATTTCCTCCCAGTCGAATATGATGTCTTTCTCCCTGGAATTCTTGAGATAGGTGAAAATAATCGCACCGATACCGACCTTTCTTGCAACCTCTTTCCTGTCTGCAAGATTCGGATTCTTGTCGTGAATGATCTTCTCTGCTGTAACCACAGCTTCCTTAAGCAGATCATCCAGAAGAACGACATCTCCCTTTCTTGAGGACATCATTTTGCCCGGGAACTTGACCAGACCGAATCCGACATGCACACAATCATCAGCCCATTCAACCCCTGCCAGTGACAGGGTCTTGAACACCTGCTTGAAATGAAGCGCCTGAGGTGTACCCACAACATAGATGTTCTTATGGAAATCATAGGTTCTCTTTCTGTAAATTGCTGCAGCAAGATCCCTTGTTGCATAGATGGTGGCTCCGTCCGCTTTCTTGATTATTGTAGGAGGCATATTGTATTCATCAAGCATGACGACTTTCGCGCCGTTGCTTTCTGTCAGGATTCCCTTATCATTCAGGATATCCACAACCTCATCCATCTTATCCCCATAGAAACTCTCGCCCGCATAGGAATCGAATTCAACGCCAAGCTCCTCATAGACTCTTTCAAATACCATGAGTGAAAGCTCTCTGAACTCCTTCCAGAGATTGTATTCATACTCTTTTCCGTCTTCCAGATTCTTGAAATGCTGCCTTGCTTCATCATCAAGAGACTTGTCCTTTTCAGCTTCTTCATGGAACTTCACATAGATTCTGTTCAGCTCCTCTATGGGTGACTGCTTCAGCTTGTCTTTATCCACCCATCTTTCGTAACCGGAGATGAGTTTGCCGAACTGTGTTCCCCAGTCACCAAGGTGATTGATTCTTACGGTATCATATCCCTGGAACTTATAAATTCTGCTCAGTGAATTTCCGATTACCGTTGTAAAGAGATGTCCCACATGGAAAGGTTTTGCAATGTTTGGAGATGAATACTCCACGATCACTGTCTTTCCCTCACCCATATCTGATTTACCGTAATTCTCTTCAGTCTTCAGGATCTGCTCAACGACGCCTTGAAGAAAAATACTTTTATTCAGGAAGAAGTTGACATATGGTCCCAGCACTTCAATTCTTTCAATCTCCGAGATTTCCAGTTTGTCCTTAAGCTCATTTGCAATCATATTGGGCGCTTTTCTCAAGGTTTTAGCCAGCTGAAAACAGGGAAATGCATAATCGCCCATTTCCTGTCTTGGTGGAATCTCAAGAAGTCTTGCTACTTCATCCTTCTCTATTTCCAGTAAACTGCTGAT
>DAMDIS010000006.1:19086-23986 GCA_032100885.1 Proteiniclasticum sp. | reverse complement strand
CGCTATCAAATCTTTATAATCCAATATTCTTCCTCCTCACACGATTCTGATATCTTAAAATGACATCAAATACCTTCCTCTATATCTTATCTATTTTACTACAGAGTTTTCTGTGCGTCCATAGGAAGTTCTTAATGCCAGACCGTGTTCAGAATCGATGTTCTTGTAGTATAATGAGACTACTTGAAATAAGTGAGGTAATATAAATGGAGAAACTTGGACTGATTTATGTCGGTGGAAACACCACAAGATATGCTCTCTGGGAAATCAACGACGACAGAAGCTACAGACTGCTCGAATCTTATAAAGAAGATCTGAAGCTGGGTAAGAACACCGATGAGGAATTCATCATTTCAGAAGACAGAATATCATCTCTCATCACAATACTGAGCTATTTCAAAGAGTTTTCGGATTCTGTGGCTGCAGACAATATCCACATCATTCTTTCGGAATTTTTTCTTCGGATAAAAAACAGAAAAGAAATCCGCGAAAGACTGGAGAAGGAACTGGGTATTGAAGTCATTGAGCTCACAAGCGAAGAAGAACTTCATTATGACATCCTGGCACTGTGCAACACCATGAAGCTGACCAATGCACTGATTGTAGACATCAGCGGTGTTTCCACCCAGCTCGGTCTCATTAGAGACGGTGTGCTTGTCAACAGCCATCTTCTTCCTCTTGGCACACTGTCCCTGACGGAAAGGTTCCGACTGGAGAATCAGGTTTCAAAAGATGATCACGTGGCACTTGACCAGTTTCTTGAAGCGGAAATCGATCAGGTAGAGTGGCTGAAAGAAAACAGTATTCATGAGATGATCATTCTTGGCGGATCAGCCCGAGCCATCAGCAAAATCGACCGTAGAAAGAGAAGATATCCCGTGGACATCATTCATGAGTACACCATGCAGGATCTGGATATCCATAGCATGTACAAAAATATGATCATAAAGACACTTAAGCAGAGATATGCCATCGAAGGTCTGGATCGGGAAAGAGCTGACATCCTTCCTTCTGCGCTGAGTATTCTTAATGCGCTCCTTAGAAAGACAAAAATCCAGAATATCAGAGTGAGCGGTTCCGGAATTCGTGAAGGCTATTTATACGACTACATGACCAGACGCTACGGGCAGCTTGAAGACATGCTGGACCGGTCCATCAACAATATCCTGAGCAGACACAATGTGGATAAAAAAAGAGCGGAAAATCTTTATGTCCTCACTCAGGAAATCTATCAGGCATTCAGAGGCATTCACAAGGACTGGGAGAATGTTGATGACATCATAAAAGTCAGTTCCAAACTTAGGGATGTAGGACTGTCCGTAAGATATTACAATCATGACAGGCATAATTTCTATATCATTTCCAATTCAGAAATCATCGGCCTTGATCACAGACAGATCATCATGTCCTCACTGGCAGCGACCTTTTCCCATGGACTTTCCAAAGAAACTCCGCTCCTGCAATATGGGCAGCTGATCAACCGTATGGATCTTGAAATGGTTTATGATATCGGCATCTGCCTCAGCATTGCCGATATCCTTCTGAGGTCAAATCAGAAAGTGGTTCATCTTGAACGAATAGACCTTATGAATGAACACGTGAGACTCCGCTTCCTGTCATCTAAGGAACTGCATTTTGAAGTTCATGAAGCGATGAAGCTGAAAGACCTGTTTCTGGAAATGTATGATAAAGAACTGGAAATAGTATACAATATCAGAGAATAAACAAAAAAAGACTTAGGAGATAGATATCATGCACTTTGAACCACTTGACATGGAAAGCAGAAAAATTTTTGATGATTTTTTAACCCCCTATCCATTTATCGCCTCTACCTATAATTTTACAAATCTCTATATCTGGAGAAACGCTCAGAAAATCAGATATCACCATACAGACAAGGCTCTTTATATAATGAAAGAAAAAAGCGGAAATCCGTATTTCATTCCCCCGATCCTGAAGTATGAAGAAGATGGAAGAGAAGTCTACGATCTCCTTCTAGAAACAATGAATGATCTTGGAATGGAAAAAGTATTGAAGGATGCTGACAAGACACAGGTTGAGCTGCTGGAAAGGCTTGGCTATGAAATCGAATATGTGTCTGACCGTGACAATGCAGAGTATATCTATACCGTAGAAAAAATGAACACCTTCAGCGGTAAAGCTCTGCACAGCAAACGGAACCACTTTAATAATTTTATAAGATACAACGACTATACTATTAAACATATACAGGAATCTAAGGATGAGTGTATTGCTCTTGCTGAAAAATGGTACGAAGCAAGTGACAAGACACCTGCTCTGACCCATGAATTTGCCGGAATCAAAGATCTGATCAGTCATCAGGAATTCTTCAACATTGTTGGAATTTCAGTTTTCGTTGACGATGTCTGCCAGGGATTCTCGCTCCTGGAGATTCTGAACGAAAAAGTCATACTGAATCATATCGAGAAAGCCGACCGCAGCATAAGCGGTCTCTATGCCTTCATCGCAAAGACTTCTATGGAGTATTTCGGAGAAGGTATAGCATACACAAACAGAGAGCAGGATATGGGGATTCCAGGTCTCAGAAAATCAAAAGAATCTTATGTTCCTGAATTCCTGGAAGAAAAGTTCATCGTTAAATTTCTCTAACAATACAAAGGAGTGATACGATTATGAAATTTACTTTTGGAGGAAATGAAGTCCATCTTTATGGAACGCGGCTTGAAGTTGGTGATACATTGAAAGATTTCACCCTGACCGACACAACTTTAAGTGATGTGGAGTCCAAAGACCTTAAAGGTCCAAAAGTGATACTGACTTTCCCGTCAGTTGACACATCTGTATGTTCCCTTGAACTACTGACCTTCAACGACCAGCTGGAGTCATTTCCTGATATGAAGGTATATGGCGTATCAATGGATCTTCCGTTTACACAGGCAAGGTGGGTCAAGGAGAACGCCGGTGACTATATCGCCATGCTGTCCGACCATAAATTCCGTGTTTTCGGTGAAATCACCGGAACATATGTCGAAGAACTGGCAATCCTTGCAAGAGCAGTCTTTGTCGTGGATCAGGATGAAAAGATCACTTATGCCGAGTATTTACCGGAAATCGGCATAGAGCCTGATTATGCAAGAGTTATGGAAGAAGCCGTAAAAGTATTCAAATAACAATAAGAAAAACCCTTCACACTGCTATAGAGCCATTACTGGCTGTTAAGCAGTTGAAGGGTTTTTCATCTGGTATTACTGATAGAGATAATTTTCCTGATATATTTTCAGTTTCAGCGGAAGCTCCTCAACCATATCATCAAGATAACGGTTCAGTACATAATATGCTGCAGCATTGGATGCCGCAAAGTCATACTTCGATTTTCCAAAATATAGTCCATCCTCATCGAACCGGATGAATATTTCTTCAATCTCAAGAATATCTGACCTTGTCTCTTCGGTATAGTCGTTGAAGATTCTGATGTTGTCTTCAAAGAAAGTGAGGACATTCTTGCGTTCCTCATCATCCAGACTGAATCTCAGTTCCACTTCTCCTGCGGGAACATCAAGATGACGAACTTCAGAATCCCTGTAGAACCCGCGAATAAAATTCGTGAGATCCGTTTTGATTTCTGCAATATCCATCATTATTCATTCATCTCCCCTCTATACTTAAAGATACCAAACTTGATCTTCACGCCGAATGCGCTGAACTTCTCTTCATATTCCGTTCTGACATTTTCATTGAAGTCACTTTCAGCAAGATCCCAGTTTCTGTAAAGTTCCTCAAAATTCTCTTCCTTGAAATATTCCAGCGATGCTTCAAAAAGATCGTCATCATCGGTCTTGAACCACACTTCGGTCCCCGGCTGAATGAATCTTTTATATTTTGTCAGGAACCTTGGATGAGTCAGTCTCCTTTTATTATGGGAAACCTTCGGCCATGGATTGCAGAAATTGATGTAGATTTTGGAAATTTCATCCTTCTCAAAGATTTCATCAACTCTTTCAATAAACATGGGGATAATCCTGACATTGGTCAGTCCCATTTCATTCAGTTTTCTCAGCACGAATACCAGAACCTCATCCTTTAGATCTATGGCAATATAGTTGATGTGGGGATTTTTTGCTGCCAGGGTAGTAATGAACTGACCCTTGCCACATCCAAGCTCCAGATGTATCGGATTGTCGTTGCCGAAATTCTCCTGCCATTTTCCTTTTACACTATATGGGTCAATCACCGCTTTGCTGTCTTTTTCCATTTCTGGACGAGCCCACCATTTTTTTCTTAATCTCATCTTATCACCCATTCCAATTTAATCACTTAAAGAAGTATACAATATTTCTTAGCTTTTTTCATCATTTCATCGTTTTCTTTTCATTCCAATCATTTTATACTCCCTTATGAAACTTCCAGTTCGTAAAGATTCCTGAAATTTGATTTAAGTCATACAAAAGTTTAAGCAGAATGTAGTATGCTGAGAAAGAACACATAAACGGGAGGAAATTATGAAAGAAAAATTAGCACCAATACATTTCATGCAGCACAATCGGATCAGAATCCAGGAGAATCTCGAGATTTTTCTCATCGATATGTTCAGTCTAGAGGATCTGGATCGTGATCTGATTTCGCTTCACGGCGAACGTACGAATGATGAACCTCTGGAAAACCAGATTGATCATGACAACATCCACGGTTGGCTTGAGTCTCATGTTGCCGGAAACGAAAAAAGACTTGCAGCCCTGGCACGAAAAATCGTGGAAACCAGTGATGTGGAAGCGCTCACGCTTGCATATGCCGAATATGGCAGAAAAGTCGGTGAGTCACTGAAGGGAGATATTCACTTCACAAACGGTCAGGAACTTTACGGATACCTGAACGCACTTCTACTTGACGGCATGCCATGTGACAAGATCAGCGTTCTTGT
>DAMDIS010000006.1:14755-19076 GCA_032100885.1 Proteiniclasticum sp. | reverse complement strand
CAGATGAGAGTCACCTCATCTGGCATAATGTCAGAGACATTCACGGAAGCTACTATGAAGAACAGGGTCTGGAGGCAAACCTGTTCTATATGCTCAGACAGGCTTTCATGAAAAGTTTCCTGAAGACAATGGGAAACATCTCCTTTAATCTTGATGTGACAAGTGATGCCATCGTCAACAAGGTAAGTTTCTAAAACTTCAGTAAAAAAAGCCACTGCAGAAAAATATGCAGTGGCTTCTCTAATTTACCAATACTACTTAAGGAAATCTTCTCTCATCGGACTGAATACATCCACAAGCATTCCATCTTCAAGAGCCACTGTTCCATGGGGAACATCCGGCGGTATAAGAAGGCTATCGCCTGCTTTTACAGTCTTTGTCTCATCTCCTATAGTGAATTCAAATGAACCTCTTATGATATAGGTGGTCTGCAGATGTGGATGTGCATGTCTTGAGCCTACTGCACCTTTCTTGAATTCTATCTCACACATCATCATATCCTCGTTGTATGCAAGGATCTTGCGGAAAACACCTTCATCGCAGTTGACTCTTTCGACTTCCTTATTATAAACAAACATATTATACCCCTTCCTTCGCCTCTCTATAGTGCGATTCTCGTATGAAATCATTATACCTTAGAAGAACCTGGTGAAACAGACAAAATTTTGTCCGCTCATTGTGGCGCTCAGAGATTCAGAGAACAGATCCGTCGATGATCTCCTTCATCTTGTTTGCGGAGGATATGAAATCTTCCCTTTCTTTTTCTTTTAGAGGCACTTCAATCACTTTTCTTATCCCCTCTTTGCCTACGATGGAGGGGATGCCGATATAAAGACCGCTGAGACCATACTCCCCTTCCATAAGGGAGGAAACTGTAAGAATCGCCTTTTCATCCCCTGTAATCGCTTCGCATATTCTCCTAACAGCGAGGGCAATGGCATAATTGGTATATCCTTTTGTGTTGATCATTTCATAAGCAGCATTCTTGACACTCATGGGGATATATTCCATAAAAGAAAGGTCTCCCTTTCCCTGTTGAGTGATGTTAACATATTCCTCCAGATTTACCCCTGCAATATTTGTAAGTGACCAGGCGGCAATCTCAGAATCCCCATGCTCACCTATGATATACCCATGGATACTTCTGGCATCCACATCCAGATACTCTGCAAGCAGTGTTCTGAATCTTGATGTATCAAGAACGGTTCCTGACCCAATGACTCTTTCTCTTGGGAATCCTGACAGCTTATAGGTGACATAGGAGAGAATATCCACCGGATTGGAAACCACAAGCAGTATAGAATCCGGACTCTGTTTCACAATTTCGGGAATCAGTGTCTTGAAGATTCCGATATTCTTATTTACAAGGTCCAGTCTGGTTTCACCAGGTTTCTGAGCGGCACCGGCTGTAATGATGACAATGTCCGAGTCCCTGGTGTCCTCGTAGGTTCCGGAAATGACTTTGACAGGCTTAACAAATGCAGCACCATGGGAAATATCCATAGCTTCACCGATGGCCTTGTCTTTATTGATATCTACTATAACAAGCTCTTCGCATAATCCGCCGAGCATAAGGGCATAGGTTGTGGTGGCGCCGACAAAGCCGGCTCCGATGACCGATATCTTTACATTTTTCAGTTTCATGTTAAGATCTCCTTTGCAGATTTTTATTCATTATAACTGAAGTTTATGAACTATTTCTAAAATGCTTGATAAAAATCATAACAATAAAAGGATCTGATTTCAGAAAAAAGATGCACTCAGTTAATATGGGCTTTATTTTTACGATTTATAATAGGTTTGTTCTTCAGATTCTGAATAATCTTACATTCATGTAAACGATTGAATCGTAGTGTGTTCGAAGAATCATTGCTCTGACCACTGCCAGGATTCAGCGGAAATAGAAGTCTGTAACCCTTGCAAACTGCAGATTTATACAGTTTTCTGTATAAAGATTTTTTCCCGCAAATCGTGGCATTCCTATTGTGTATGATATATAATGAATTGAATTTAAACGGAGGTGCATAAATGAAAATTGAACTGATTGGTTTTCCCATGTTTTATGGTTGCGATAGACCTGGTGTTGAACATGGACCTGATAAACTGAGAGAAAATGGTATCGTTGATATCCTGAAAAAACACAAGAACGATGTAAATGACAACGGTAATATAGAAGTGACGCAGGTAGATACGGACAAGAAATATGCAAGCCACAAGTCCATGAAGTATCTTAATGAAGTAGTTGAAGGAAATGTAAGACTGGCACAGGCAGTGGAATCTGCAATCAATAAAGGCAATCTTCCTTTTGTTGTAGGAGGAGACCACTCACTGGGACTTGGTTCCCTTGCTGGTGTGAAATCTGCCAGAGAAGATGATTTCGCTGTTATCTGGATTGACGCTCATGCGGATCTGAATGTAACAGAGTCCTCACCTTCAGGAAATATCCACGGAATGCCCCTGGGCGCTTCCGCCGGACTGGGTGATGACACTCTTACTTCTCTTTATAAATCCGGCCAGAAAGTCAGACCGGAAAATATCTATATCCTTGGGCTGAGAAGTGTTGATGACGGTGAAGAAGTCATCATCAAGGAACATGGCATAAACATCTGGAGAATGACCGATATCAGAGAAAGAGGAATGGATACAGTCATCAACGAGCTGCTGGAAAAAATCAGCTCCAGCGGAATTGACAAGATTCATCTGTCCTATGATATTGATTCACTGGACGATCAGCTGGTTCCCGGCACTGGAACTCCAGTTGCAGACGGTCTGGAAATAGAAGAAAGCAAAAAACTCATTCATTCCATCATTGGAACAGGCAAAATCGGAAGTATTGATTTTGTTGAGTTTAATCCGGTCATCGACAAGAATGACATTACTCTCCACTCTTCCCTGAGCATGCTTGATGCATTCTCAGAAGCACTGGGAAAAATCAGATAAAGTAACCATAAAAATACAGAAGCCCTTTCTTTTCATCTTCACGATGCGTAAGAAAGAGCTTCTTTTTCATAGGATTAAGTTTTTTCAAAAAGACTATCCATATCCTCTACAAGATCAGACCACACTCCTGATCCATTTATGGGAGCGATATCTGGGATAGCATATTATAAGCTTAACCAGCTCCTCTGCGAAGCTTGTCATCAGCACATACTCAACCGGCAGTCTGAAATACAAGGCCGCAAGTGAGACCATGGGAACCCCTACAAGCCATAGACTGGCGGTTTCAGCAAAGAGCGAGTACCGTGTATCTCCACCACCTCTGAAAAGCCCGACCACAAACAGCACATTGATAAAACGTACCGGAACGATGAACGAGATCAGCGTCAGAAGCTTGCCTGTTGTGGCACTTGTTGATGGCTCAAGTCTATAGAGGGAAAGGATCGGATTCTTCGCAATCACCAGCAGCAGGGATGTGCCGACACCGATGAGGAATGTTAGCTTAATAATCTTCCTCGCATATATCTTCAAGGTATCGATCTCTCCTCTTCCGATAAGATTACCGGTAATGATCGCCGCTGCATTGCAGATACCAAATGAAAAGACATAGAACAGCTGGGTTATGGTGTTCTGAATCTGGATTGCCGCAAAAGAAGACACACCAAGCTTCGAATAGGAAAAATTGTAGACCATGATACCCATTGACCAGAATGTCTCATTCAGGATAACAGGCGCTGCAACCAGCAGGTATTTGGAAAAATTGGGTTTCCTGAATGATGTGATTTCCTTAAAGGTTGCATTCAGGATGTTCTTCTTGATGAACACAATATAAAACAGGATAGAGAACTCGATTACTCTTGCGATGAGCGTTGCTATGGCTGCACCTCTCACTTCAAGCCTTGGAAAGCCGAATGCGCCGTTGATCAGGCAGTAGTTCAGGACAGTGTTTGTACCCAGCCCGATGATACTGGACAGCATCGGAACAAAAGCCTGTGATGTAGCTCTCAGCGAGAAGATAAAGGTCATGGAAAGGTTGCTGATGAGATAGCTCAGTCCTACGATGCGAAGATAATTTACAGATTCTTCAAGAACTATGGGATTCTCTGAATAAAGCCCCATGACTCTTTCCGGAATCACAACAGCAATGAATGTAAAAAAGAGCGCAATTATACTGCCCAGAAGCATAGTGATACCCATATATTTCTTGAACGTCTTGTAATCCTGGCTGCCATGAAACTGGGAGAAAAAGATTGAACCCCCGCTGTTCAGACCGAAGGACATCAGTGTAAACAGGAAGAAGAGCTGATTAGCCTGACCTACCGCTGCTATGGATTCTTCTCCCAGATTACCAATCATCAGGTTGTCCACCATATTCAAAGACGAC
>DAMDIS010000006.1:12182-14745 GCA_032100885.1 Proteiniclasticum sp. | reverse complement strand
AAGACGACGACAGAAAATTCTGCACGATTATAGGCACCGCAATGGTTAAGAGTGTTTTATAAAATTTCTGATTATCAAGGGATATCTTGTTTGTTAACTGCATATTCATATTACCTCACGATTAATAAGTATACCCTATTCAGGAATGTTATTAAATATCTATTCTCATAAAATCTATTGAAAGCTGAACTTTTCTCATCTATAATCTAGTTAGGTTATGATAATATAACACTTTAACTGAAATAGGAGGGAATATGATGAAGAGTTACGTTTGTTTGGTATGCGGATACGTTTATGATCCAGCTGTTGGCGATGAAGACAACGGTATCGCACCAGGAACCAGCTTCGAAGATCTACCTGAAGATTGGGTATGTCCACTTTGCGGAGTTGGCAAGGACCAGTTCGAGGTTGAGGAGTAAAAATCCCTTAAGGCACCAGACATCAGTCTGGTGCTTTTTCATTTCTTCCATTCTCAAAGAGGCACCAGCATGTTTCTTTCCATAGGAAAAGGATGATAAAGATTTAAACTCTTTATCATCCCGACATTTATTCTATCCGATTCTCTGTATATAGGTCTCTTCTTTGCCTTCTTCTTTTCTTTCACAGAAGTCTTCTCCAAGTTCCTGAAGCAGAAGCTGCAAAAGCTCCGCATTTCTCTTTCGGTCCATAGGTTCAACGCCCTCAAGCTTGTACTTCATATTCATGACTTCATACTTGTTTTCACCCATGGTGTGATAAGGAAGAAGTTCAACCTTGACGATATTCTTCAGTTTTCTGATTTTCTTCGCAAGATTTCTGATATGGTCTTCCCCGTCTGTTATTCCTGGTACAACCACATGCCTTACCCACATCTTTGTTCCGGCTTTCTGGACAGCTTCAAGGAATTTTGCGGATTTGTCTTCTTTCTGTCCAGTGACAAACAGATACTGCTTCGGATCTTCATGTTTGATGTCAAAGAGGACAAGATCTGTATACTCCAGTATCTCATCATACTCACCAAAGCCGTAACCGGCAGTATCCAGAGCGGTGTGAATCCCTTTTTCCTTGCAGAGCTTCAGACTTTCGAGAAGGAATTCAGGCTGCAGAAGGGGTTCTCCTCCCGAGAATGTAACCCCTCCTCCTGATTTTTCAAAATAAGGTCGGTATCTACCGATTTTCCTGACAAGGTCGGAGGCTTCTACCTGGTCACCGCCGCCCATCGTCCAGGTGTCCGGGTTATGGCAATAGAGACATCTCAATTTGCAGCCCTGCAGAAATACTACGGTTCTGATTCCAGGCCCATCTACGAGGCCCATGCTTTCTATTGAATGTATTCTACCTTTCATAGCCTTCTCTCCTTATCTTGTCTAGTCTTTGTTCTTAATTACATTGCATCATGGAATGTTCTTGAAATGACTTCCATCTGCTGTTCTCTTGATAATCTGTTGAAGTTTACCGCATATCCTGAAACTCTGATTGTCAGTGTAGGGTACTTTTCAGGATGTTCCATGGCATCTTCAAGTTTGGATCTGTTGAATACATTTACGTTCAGATGATGTGCATCCTGTGCAAAGTATCCGTCAAGAACTGCTGCAAGATTACTGATTCTCTCGTCCCCTGTTTTACCTAAAGCATCAGGAACAATGGAGAACGTGTTGGATACTCCGTCTTCACAGGTATCGCAGTAAGGAATCTTCGCTACGCTGTTCAGTGATGCCAGTGCACCTTCAAGGTCTCTTCCGTGCATTGGATTTGCTCCTGGAGCAAACGGTTCACCAGCTTTTCTTCCATCAGGAGTTGAACCTGTCTTCTTTCCGTAAACCACATTGGAAGTGATGGTCAGTACGGACAGTGTATGTTTCGCATCTCTGTATGTCTTATGCTTCTTAAGCTCTTCAGAGAACTTTTCAACAAGTTTTACAGCAATCTGGTCTACACGGTCATCATCATTACCATACTGAGGGAACTCTCCTTCGATCTCGAAGTCGGAAGTGATTCCTCTTTCGTCTCTCTTAGGCATTACTTTGGCATACTTGATAGCGGATAGTGAATCTGCCGCAACGGACAGTCCTGCTACACCGAAGGCCATAAGTCTTCCCACTTCTGTATCATGAAGAGCCATCTGACCTGCTTCATAAGCATACTTGTCGTGCATATAATGAATGATGTTCATGGTGTTGACATAAAGCTCAGCTACATATTCCAGCACCTTAGTGTAATTGCTTAATACCTTTTCATATTCAAGTACAGAATCTGTGATTGGTTCAAGACCGTTTATGACCTTCTTGCCTGACTTCTCGTCTACGCCACCGTTCAGTGCATAAAGGAGAGATTTTGCAAGGTTACATCTTGCGCCAAAGAACTGCATCTGCTTGCCAAGTGTCATTGCCGATACGCAGCAGGCTATCGCATAGTCATCACCGTATGTTGGTCTCATGATGTCGTCGTTCTCGTACTGGATGGAGTCTGTCTGAATGGACATATCCGCACAGAACTTCTTGAAATTCTCTGGCAGTTCCTGTGACCATAGCACTGTCATGTTCGGTTCTGGTGCAGTACCGAGATTGATCAGTGTATGAAGGAA
>DAMDIS010000006.1:9676-12148 GCA_032100885.1 Proteiniclasticum sp. | reverse complement strand
TATTCAGGTGTTCTCAGATGTCTGACAAGTCTAAGCTTGATGACGAACTGGTCGATCAGCTCCTGAGCCTGTGCTTCGTTGATCAGGCCATTTCTAAGATCTCTCTCGATGAAGCAGTCAATGAATGTGCTGGTTCTGCCCAGTGACATCGCAGCTCCGTTGTTCTCTTTTACTGCAGCAAGGTAGCCGAAGTATACATACTGTACAGCTTCCTTGGCATTGCCGGCTGGCTGTGAAATGTCGAAGCCGTATGATGCAGCCATTTTCTTCATTTCGCCCAGTGCAACAATCTGCTCATTGGTCTCTTCTCTTCTTCTGATCAGATCATCAAGCATCGGACCTGTAAGGTTTTCCAGATCCTTCTTCTTCTCTTCAATCAGTTTATCTATGCCATAGAGAGCAATTCTTCTATAGTCACCAATAATTCTTCCTCTTCCGTATGCATCAGGTAATCCTGTAATCAGGCCAGTGCTTCTGGCTGCTCTCATTTCCTTGTTGTATGCATGGAATACGCCTTCATTATGAGTCTTTCTGTACTTTGGAAAATCCTTCAGAATCGAATCTGAAGCCGTAAAATCATATGCTTCCAGTGACTGTTCCACCATTCTGAATCCACCGTATGGGTTGATGATTCTCTTTAGAGGAGATCCTTGTCGATATATCCAGGCTTGAAGTTATTGATTCCTGCTATATTTTCCTCGTCAACTCCGAGTACGCCCTTTTTGATTTCTTCAACAATCAGTTCACTTGATTTTTCCCAGACTTTCAGTGTGTTCTCTGTTGGCCCTTCCAGGAAAGAATCATCACCATTATATAAGGTGTAATTCTTCTGAATAAAATCTCTAACATCTATTTCATTCTGCCAGTTTCCTTCGGTAAATCCCTGCCATTGAGTATTCATTGTACTTCCTCCTAATATTTCTATAACACCTAGGTTATTTTTTAATCATCTGTTTCTTACTACAAACGTATTATACAATACCCCGATGTATTTGTTAATACCTAATCAATATATTTTTTTATTGCTAAAACCTGATTTTGCAGTATTATCCATTGACATTGACTCTGTTCTGTGTATTTTATCAGATTGATTCGCTTATATAGCACAAAATAAGTACAGTATCAGCTGAAAACTCATGATTTACGGTTAATTGTACTATATTATATTACAGTTTCACGAAAAATATATTTTTATGAAACAACATTTTTTACAAGTTATTTTGTTTCTTCGCTATTTTCTGTTATCAGAAACAAAAAAAGTCCGATTCGCATTCCGGTCATCTTCAGTCATTTCCCCAATTTCATCTGAAATAAACAGATCGCTCACTTTTTAGTACAGTTCAGCGGTTTTACATGGGAATTGTAGTTAAACCACGCACAGAACATCTTCGTTTAACAGGATAATCGGGGATAAAATAAAAGCTCTCCATTTCGGAGAGCTGATTTTTTATTCCTGTACAGTTTTAGATAACTCCAGAATCTGCGCTTTTGATATCCAGCATTCTTTTGCGATGCGCTTCTTTCCGTCCTTTACATTTTTTTCCTTACGCAGTGCGCTCCTTAAGATGTTCTCCCCCAGAGATACCATCCTCCTCTTCAGCGGTTGTTCAATCTCCCTTACAGAAAATCCGACTCTTCTGGCCAGTCTGTGAAGGAGCGTTACCGAAAGCAGAGCCTTATACATTCCATACTCTTCAGTCTCCATGAGTACGCCAACCTGGGTCAATTCCTGCTTGAGCATGATGAAAAGATTTCCGTAGCTGGTGTCCAGCTTGTCGAGATTTGTATTGATGATGTGTATTTCAAAAATGTGATCGCCTTTATGGATTACTGTACCATCATCTATAAAAACTCCAGATCACTGCCTGGCACTTTCTTCCAGCCAAGCATTCTGACCATATTTCTGTCATAAAAAGCGACGATTCTGTTTAACGCGTTCATCTTCCCACTCCTTAAGCTGGTTTAGAACCGCTGCTGTCCATAGGAATCACAAAGCGGAACCCCTGCTTCTTCATTTGAGGTATTGCATTTTTAAGTGCATTGATCGTTCTCTGGGGAGCCTCTTTAGCTCCTCTTCCATCGTGCAGAAGGATGATGTCTCCTGATCTGACCTTCTGAGTCAGAACTTTCTCGATATGTTCTTCCTTACAGTATCTGCTCCAGTCTGAAGCATGTATGGACCATAGTATCGGTGCAAACTTATATTCTCTGATGAATTTTCTTGAAACCATATTGACCAGACCCCAGGGCGGTCTGTAAAGATGAATCCTGACGCCCATTTCTTTCAGGATATTCAGGGAGCTATGAAAATCATCCTTCAGCGCTCTATAGGATCTGAAAGGTGCTCCGATATGCTTATTTGCATGAAGCCCGATCACATGACCTTCATCAACAATCCTTCTGATGATTTCGGGATTAGCCTTCGCTTTTTCGCCTAAAACAAAGAAAGTCGCCCTGATTTTATGCTGCTTG
>DAMDIS010000006.1:4492-9666 GCA_032100885.1 Proteiniclasticum sp. | reverse complement strand
AGCTGAGGTGTATACCTCGGATCAGGACCGTCGTCGAATGTAAATGCGATTTCCTTGTCACTGGAATGTATAAATCTCATCACGTTTTTCGAGAAAAAACGGAAGTATATATTCGGTATAATGGAATAAATGATAAATATGTAGAATAAGATCGTATCCATGTTTCACCCTGTCTTTACCATCATAAAGTAACTTCGTGCTCTACTCTTTATTATAGTCCTAAACCCGTGTTTTATCATCCGGAAATCCACCGGTATAAAAAAATTAAGCAGCCTGCGGCTGCTTAACTGCACAAAAGTGCTGAAAGTTACTTGACCTAGTATTTGACCCCACACTCGCCTGCTGGAGCTTTTGCTACCCGGACTTAACCTCTCACTACTTACCCTCTCATTTCTGGCAGGACTTACTTCTAAGCCGCACCATGATTGTCAGCACTTTGACTGACTTACGTGGATCCTTTTGCCTGCGACTGGCCTGGACTATCAGGGTTACCCCTGAGCAACTACAAACATAACTTTCATCTAATCATTATAGCGATGTTGTTTTGATTAATCAAGGCGTTTCACCAGAAAATAAATGACCCCCGAGAAGATTGAGCATCACACTCTGGAAAACGTGAGGTACCAGCATTCCATTTCAAGCTTCTCCAGGAGGCTGATGCACTGAAGTACTGTGCTTCCTGTAGTATAGACATCATCAATGAGAACCGCTTTCTTCCCCTTAAACTCAGACTGTTTTAACTTTTTGAGCCTGATATTCTTCGCATTCCGCATGCGCTGCTCACGATCCAGCACCTTCTGTTCCTTATCGGCCGCCTCAAAAAGAGATACCGCCGGTATCCCCGTTCTAGCGGACAACGCAGAAGCCAGATACCGCCCGTGGTCAAAGCCCAGTTTTTTCCTCGACGATTTGGATGAAGGTGCAAAAACGATCAGATCAGAATTCCTCAGCTCATCTTTGTATCTTTCAAAAATAAGATCCGCCATGGTGTCTCCTGCCGAAAACACCATTTTTTTCTTGAAGTTTGAAATAAGGAGCTGCACCTCTTCCTGATGTCTATATAGCGATACACCTCTGCCCTCACAAATCGCACCATCATCATAGATTCTGAATGAATCTCTGCAGGAAACACACAATCCGGGCTCAACACTTCGGCATACAGGACAGCTTACCTTCGGATAGAAAAAATCGAGAATGCAGCAGGTGATTTTATTCGAAACCTTCATCCCACAGCACCTTATTGAAATGTCTCGCCATTTCTCTGGTCTTCTCCATATCTCTTGTAACACTCTGACAGAGCATGATGACCTCTCCATTGATTTCATCATAATAACCGCTTCTGAGGCAGAAAAACAGCAGTTCTCTATAACTGTACCTTGAAGAATCAGAGCCATGTATGATGATTTCAAGATTGGACTCCACATCAACATAATCATCCAGATCGTCAGTTATGAATATATGGGCTCTGGATTCATCTTTGCACAGTTCCTTCATCTTCATCGTACCGATTTCGTCCACATCATAAATTGAATTTTCCAGAGATTCGTCGATTTTAGAGAGGAATCTGGCCACCTTCTTCTTCACTTTCTTGTTGGAGGTCAGAAACAGAACCTTTTTCTTCTCGAACACAAACCAGAGAAGATATTCGTAAACGGAAGTCGGTACAAACTCTTCAAGATTCAGTCTTGTTTCAAGAATGCGCGGTTCGGATACAAATCCGCTGCGCCCGGCCATGGGCACTTCAATGACCTCCATCCCCATAAACACAGTTTCAAAGGAATAGGCAATCACTTTTCTGCATTTTGGAAAGATAAATCCGATGAGCTGCTGCATTTCCGGCTTCTTATGGATGGGGAAGGAATTCACATCATCATAGATGACGAGATCGTATTCCGCTTTTACCCTAAGTGCCTGAAAATAGTCACAGATGACAAGGGCATCCATTTCATTGATTTCCATGTCCTGATGCACAGAAATGGAATCAAATCCTGCTTCTCTCATCGCTCGAACAATCAGGACCTTTTCCTTGTCCTCCCCTGTGATGTAGAGCACACGACCTCCTTCATACAGCACCTTTTTTACAAGATCCTTCACCGGCTCTATCCCCATATAGGGCACTGTCTTCATATTGATCGCTTTATCCAATGAGGTGTCATACCAGTTCATCAGCTGTTTTATCTTTTCTGTTTTCATAAATTCCCCCACATATTTTACGATTCTTACCGATAACTACATGCTCACATTATCCAGAACACTCAGGATTCTGTATTTCAGCGATGTATGTCTTTCGTAAGTTCTGGTGTTTTTGATCATGTAGCTGAGCGCTTTCTTTGAACCCACAAGCACCAGAAGCTCCTTGGCTCTCGTCACGCCCGTATAAATCAGATTTCGGCTCATCAGAAGAGGAGGCCCCATGAATATGGGAATGATCACGACTTTGAACTCACTTCCCTGACTTTTGTGGATAGTTACGGCATACGCCATCTCGAGCTCGTCCAGCTCCTGGGCCTCAAACTCGACGATTTTATCCTCGTCAAACAGAACAGAGACAATATTGTCTTCAGTATTGATATCCGTCACATACCCGATATCCCCGTTGAATATTCCCTGACCTTCAGGTGGCTCGCCATGAGCTCTTTTCACTTTTTTCCATTTGATCATGTAGTTGTTTTTGGTCTGCATGACTTTATCCCCGATCTGAAAATCGGTGAAATCATACTTCTTCCGGTTGGGATTCAGCGCCAGCTGCAGCACCTGATTGAGATTATATACACCAAGCTCTCCTTTGCGCATAGGTGTAAGAATCTGAAAATCCTTGATTCTGTCCCAGTTTTTGTTGAACTTGGGCAGTCTTGTGGTCACAAGTTCTACAACCTTGCTCAGAGAATCTTCATTGTCAGTCCCGCTGATAAAGAAGAAATCGCTGCCTTTGTTGTTGAGCTGAGGCATTTCGCCCGTATTGATTCTGTGCGCATTTGTGGTGATATAGGACTCCTTGCCCTGTCTGTAGATAAACTGCAGCTTGACCACCTTAAAAGCTGTGCTTTCGATGAGATCCTCAAGGACTCTCCCCGCACCTACAGAAGGCAGCTGATCCGCATCCCCCACAAGTATCAGTCTGGTATGGGGCTTGATCGCCTTCAGAAGATTGTTCATCAGCATGACATCAATCATTGATGCTTCATCTATGATGACCACATCGCAGTTCAGCGTGTTGTCCTCGTCAAAGAGAACCTCTTCATCTTCTGTGGATACACCCAGCTCAATCAGCCTGTGTATGGTCTTGGATTCTCTCCCAGTTGCTTCGGACATTCTTTTTGCCGCTCTTCCCGTCGGTGCACCCATGAGCACTTTCTTTCCGGCCCGGTCAAAAATCTCCAGTATGCATTTGATGATCGTCGTCTTGCCTGTACCCGGACCACCTGTGATGATTTCAATTCCATTGTTGACAGCACCTACAATAGCTTCAATCTGTTTTTCATGGAATTCGATCACATTTTTCTTTTCAAAGTCACGGATGTAATCCTCCACAGGGATTTTCAGATCATCAACTTCGTTCAGCGCAAGGCTGAGCATCATTTTAGTGACCGATACCTCTGCGTAGAGATAAGGGAGAGAAAAAACCCCTTCAACATCTCCTACGATCTCCATGGCAAGTTTGTTTGTCATGACGCTGTGCATGATGTTTTCCTCAATGAGCTCCTCAGGAACCTCTAGCGTGATTTTCCCTTTCTCAAGAAGGACCGGTTTAGGGATAAATGTGCTTCCCTGTGCACAGTACTCGTTGACGATATGCCTGATCCCGCTCTGTATCCGAAAAGGCGAATCGATCTCGATACCCAGATTTCTCGCAATTCCGTCAGCTGTCTTGAACCCGATGCTTGGCACTTCTTCTGAAAGGACATAGGGATTTTCTCTGACTTTCGATACAGCCTCATTTCCGAACACCCGATAGATCTTCAGCGCCTGCTTCGGCGTGACCCCATAGCTCTGAAGGAAAACCATAATATTCTTCACTTCCCGGCCTTTGATGTAGGAATCATAGATGAGCTTGATTTTCTTTTCCCCGATCCCTTCAAGTTCCATCAGACGTCTGGTATCATTCTCTATGATATTGAAGATCTCGCTGCCGAACTTATCCACCAGCTTCTTCGCCGTAATGGGGCCGATACCCGATATGGTTCCGGAAGAGAGATATTTTTCGATTCCTTTAAGGGAATTGGGCATAACCTCCTCATAATTCTCGCATTTGAACTGTCTGCCGAAGGTCGCATGGGTAACCCAGTCTCCGTGCAGTATCAGGGTCTGACCCACTGATATGAACGGAAATGTGCCCAGTGCGATATGAATATCCTTATCGTCCTCTATTCTGAAAATACAAAAGGCATTTTCTTCATTCTGAAATATGATGTCGCGTACAACACCTTCTAAATTCTCCATAACTACTCCCTACATTCTTTCTCAACATTCTTTTCTAGTTATATGATAATCTAAAAGGCCATGGGTTTCCACATTTCCTGACATGGTTTATTATATACGGGGTTAAAGTTTCTATTCAATTTTGATTTATTTATTTTTCGGCTTTTGCTGTATAATGGAAGAAGAACAAATCTGCATTGCAGACTGAAATAGTAAAGAGGTGCAAAAAATGATATTTAAAGATTTTAAGGTGATTTTTCCCGATCGTATCGAGACCATGTCTCTTCAGATCAGAGACGGAAAAATCATAAGCTTCGACCCTGATTTTTCAGAAGATGAGGTGATGGAAGGCAACGGCAGATATCTGTCTCCCGGTTTCATCGATATCCATATCCATGGAGCAGGAAATCACGACACCATGGAAGCGAGCTTTGAGGCTATGGAAGCCATTTCGACAACTGTAGCAGAGCACGGGACAACAACGTTCCTGCCTACCACCATGACCGTAGATGTGAGAGACATCAGAAAAGCTGTTGAAGCGGCAAAAGAGGCAAAAGGAAAAGTGACAGGAGCAACCATAGGCGGTGTACATCTGGAAGGACCTTTCATCAGCGAAGGCGCTATCGGTGCACAGAATCCGAATTACGTCATCAGACCGACACTTGAATCTTTCAGAGAAATGGTGGGTGACGACCTTGATCTCATCAAGAACATCACCATGGCCCCTGAAGTGGAAGGCGCGCTTGAACTTATCC
>DAMDIS010000006.1:831-4482 GCA_032100885.1 Proteiniclasticum sp. | reverse complement strand
TTATCCCCTACCTCAGAGAAAACGACATCAACGTATCCATCGGGCACACTGTGGCCACATATGATGAAGCGATGAAAGGCATCAGGGCCGGATGCAACCACTCCACACACCTATTCAACGCCATGACTCCATTTACCCATCGACAGCCTGGAGTTGTCGGGGCAATCTTTGATACGGACATCACGACAGAAACCATATCCGACGGTATACATGTCAGCTACCCTTCACTTCGTATCGCCTATAAGGCTAAATCTACAGATAAGGTGCTGCTTGTCACAGACGCCATGATGGCCTGCGGAATGCCGGACGGCATCTACTCCCTCGGCGGACAGGATGTCATTTCCAAAGAAGGTGCGGCAAGACTTAGCTCAGGAGCACTGGCAGGTTCCATCCTCACCATGGATAAGGCCGTTAAGAATGTATTTGACCATACTGATATCCCCCTACATGAAGTCATCAAAATGGCCACAGTAAACGGCGCAAAATTCATCGGAGCCGAAAAGACAAAGGGAAGGATCGGGCTGAACTATGATGCAGATCTTCTCATCCTTTCAGAAGACCTTGAAGTCGAGCATGTATTTATTGAAGGCAGACAGTTCAAGTAGAAAAGAGAATCAGCCATCGGACATCATTCCCAGTGAATGGTGTCCTTTTTACGCTCAGAAACACTCTCTCTTTGGAATACCTTAAGCTTAAATCATTATGAAGTTTTCAAGAAGCAATACACCTGACATGAAATTGATACTAATATGTAGCTAAGACATAATACAATGAATTTAAAGAGATCCCTATTATACACCAAGGAGGTGAACAGAAAACATCGGATTCGGTGTTTTCTCCACTATGAAACTGATTGAGAAAATCAGAGGACAATTTTCAGGCCTCGGAGACAGTTTTCTTCGTTTTCCTGTTACAGCAATTTTATCATTTACACTTATAGGACTGCTCATCGTTCAGAATGAAAGGAACATCCAGGGCATCTACGAAACGGAGACTCTGCGCAGGCTGGCCATGGTCACCGCCATAGGGATGCTGCTCAGCATATCGCTGAAACATCTGCAGGAGAGATTCTGGCCCGACAAACCTGCCCTGCTGATTACGGCATTGCCTGCACTGGCTGTTATGGTGCTCTATTATCTGTTTTATACAGAAGAAATGAACATGACAAGTGCAATGCGTTTTGTCGGAACCCTTCTCATCCTCATTATCGCCATCTTCTACACCCTGAAACTGAAGCACAAAGAAAATTACGAGCACTATGTTGTACGTGTTTTCAATGGTCTCTTCATCACCATCCTTTATTCCGGTGTTCTCTACTTTGGAATTTCCGCAATCATTTTCACCATCAATGCACTATTCGATGCTGAAATAGACGGAAAATGGTTCTTCTACTTCTTCCTTATGGTGACATTTGTATTCGGTGCGCTGATGTTTCTCTCCAAGCTCCCAAGAAAAGAGGAAACTTTTGAAGAGCATCTCTACTCAAAGGCCCTTAAAGTTCTGCTCCTTTATATCGTCATCCCGCTGATCACCATTTATACAGGTATCCTGTATGTGTATTTCATCAAGATCCTAGTCACTCAGGAGTGGCCTCGCGGACTGGTTTCCAACCTGGTTCTCTGGTACTCGGTGGTCTCTGCAGCAGTAATCTTCTTTATCACACCTATACTCCATGAAAATCAGGTAGCAAGACTCTTCAGAACCTGGTTCCCGAGAATACTGCTACCGATTCTTGCCATGATGTTTGTATCCATAGGTAAACGAATTTCACAGTATGGAGTGACGGAAAACCGCTATCTTGTTGTTCTTCTTGGAATATGGGTACTTGCAGCCATGCTGTATTTCATCATCAGGAAAGAACTGAATAATATCTTCCTTCCAGTCAGCCTGTCGGTCTTTGCCCTGATTGCAGTATTTGGTCCTCTATCCGCATTCAGTGTATCAGACTTCAGCCAGAACCAGCGTTTCACAGCACTTCTTGAAAAGAACAGTATGCTGGTATCAGGAGAAGTTGTTCCCGGAACTGAGGTTTCGGAAGAAGACAGAAAGAATATCTCAAGTATCGTTTCCTATTATGAATCCAGGGACATGGACAAAATCAGCTACCTCGATGATGATTTCGAGTACTCGGATTTTGAACGCACTTTCGGTTTCCAGCGCGAAGATTATTATGGCAGTCCCGATATGGAATACATCAATCTCTTTACCGACCAGAACGAATCGGCATCTGAAGTATCAGGATTCGATTATCTGTTTATGCTGAACAACTACACAGAGTCTGTGACCTTCCAGGAAATGAAAGTGGAACTCAATGATATGACTAGCCTGAAGATTACCCTTAAGGATGAGCTGATCCTGGAGGAAAATCTGAATGATGAAATTCTTGCCATCATAGAAGAGCATCAGGGACAGATGGAAAAAGGCATGCTCTCTCAGGAAGATGCGATTATTCTCCTTGAGAATGAGAAAATCAGTGTAAAAGTCATGCTTCTGGAACTCTCAGCAAGAAGAGAAAGCGGCGACGAGCTGAAATTTGACCATCTTAGAATCAGTCTGCTCATCGACGTGAAGTAAAATAAACTGAAGACAGAAAAAGTCCTGCAGCCAGTATGGTATCTGGTTGCAGGACTTTTTTCAATATGAAGTATGTTGCTCTTTATACTATTCTTATGAACTAACTCAGAAGTGATCTGATTTCCTCAACCTTATCCAGCTTTTCCCATGTAAGGTCCAGGTCGTTTCTTCCGAAATGACCGTATGCGGCAATCTGTCTGTAGATTGGTCTTCTCAGATCAAGCTCTCTGATGATTGCACCTGGTCTAAGATCGAACACCTTATTGATGATTTCGATGATGTTTTCATGAGAGATTTTTTCGGTCCCAAAAGTGAAGACTTCCACCGAAATAGGCTTAGCCACACCTATGGCATAGGACAGCTGAACTTCGAGCTTGTCTGCAACCCCTGCAGCAACCAGATTCTTTGCGACCCATCTCGCTGCATATGCTGCTGAACGGTCAACCTTTGTCGGATCCTTTCCTGAGAATGCTCCGCCGCCGTGTCTGCCATATCCTCCGTAGGTATCGACAATGATCTTTCTTCCTGTGAGGCCAGAGTCACCCTGTGGTCCGCCCACAATGAACTGTCCAGTCGGATTGACGAAGATCTTCGTTTCATCATCCATAAGTTCTATCGGAACAACGGCCTTGATGACATTCTCAATGATGTCTCTTCTGATTTCTTCCTGAGAAACAATGGAACTGTGCTGAGTGGAAACGACGATGGTGTCCACCCTTACAGGATTGTCATTTTCATCATATTCAATGGTTACCTGAGTCTTTCCGTCAGGTCTCAGGTAAGGCAGAAGTTCATTCTTTCTGACTTCAGCAAGTCTTCTTGCCAGCTTATGGGCAAAGTTTATCGGCATAGGCATATAGTCTTCAGTTTCGTTTGTGGCAAAACCGAACATCATCCCCTGGTCTCCCGCTCCTGTCTGCAGCATGGCGTCATGGTCTCCCTCACGTGTTTCAAGTGAAGCATTGACCCCCTGAGCGATATCGGGTGACTGCTCATCAATTGAAGTCAGTACAGCACAAGTCTCGGCATCAAACCCGAACTTTGCCCGGACATATCCGATTTCAGTTACGGTCTTTC
>DAMDIS010000006.1:0-821 GCA_032100885.1 Proteiniclasticum sp. | reverse complement strand
CAATCTTAGGAATATCCACATAGCAGTCCGTGGTGATTTCGCCCATTACCATGACCATACCTGTTGTTACAGCGGTCTCGCAGGCAACTCTCGCCTTTGGATCCTGTTCCAGGATACTGTCCAGGATCGCATCTGAAATCTGATCACAGATTTTATCCGGATGCCCTTCTGTTACAGATTCTGAAGTAAATAATCTTTTCATATTCATCCTCCTTATTTTTCCAAACAAAAAACCTCTTCGCAATAAGAAGAGGTGTCAACATTCTACATCTCTCTTATCTCGCAGCTAAATGCTGCAGGAATTGGCACCACGTATCGCTACAGGTTGCCGGGTTTCACAGGGCCCTTTCCCTCCACCTCTCTTGATAAGAGTATTCAATTTTTATTTCATAAAAAAAGACATCAATTGAAACAATTGTGTCTTTTATGGTGGAGGAGAGTGGATTCGAACCACTGAAGCAACTTGCAACAGATTTACAGTCTGCCCCCTTTGGCCACTTGGGTACTCCTCCCTATTCGTGTACAACTGCTTTTTTATATTACAACAGTCTTAGGGTTTTGTCAATAACATTTGCTAAGGTATATCATCGGATAAAATGGTGGAGGAGAGTGGATTCGAACCACTGAAGCAACTTGCAACAGATTTACAGTCTGCCCCCTTTGGCCACTTGGGTACTCCTCCCTATTCGTGTACAACTGCTTTTTTATATTACAACAGTCTTAGGGTTTTGTCAATAACATTTGCTAAGGTATATCATCGGATAAAATGGTGGAGGAGAGTGGATTCGAACCACTGAAGCAACTTGCAACAGATTTACAGT
>DAMDIS010000005.1:34394-40780 GCA_032100885.1 Proteiniclasticum sp. | reverse complement strand
CAGGCAAGTCTGTACAGCATCTGAAGCACATCAAATACAGCGCTTTTGTCATTTCAGCTCTGTATCTTGTCGGTACAATACTGCTGTCAAGACTGGTAGATATTTCACCGGGAATTGGTCTGCTGTCAATCATCATCATGCTTGCTTCACTGATGCTGGGCCTGATCAGCGGCATTCTCGAAGAACTGTTGCGAAAAGCACTGGAGATCAAAGAAGAAAATGATCTTACTGTTTAAGGAGGGATATTATGGGTATAATCGTAAATTTAGATGTCATGCTCGCAAAAAGAAAGATGAGCGTTACAGAGCTTTCAGAACGAGTCGGAATTACCATGGCCAATATCTCCAATCTTAAAACAGGTAAGGCAAAGGCGGTCAGATTTTCTACACTGGAATCAATCTGTAAAGCACTGGATTGTCAGCCAGGAGATATTCTGGAGTATAGAGAAGAATAAATAAAAGTGGGTGACTGAATTGGATTTTGAAAAACTCAGACAGATTGATGATGAATTCAAGAGAGTTGATGCGACATATGAGATCTTCAATGAAGAAACAAGGCTGAACTGGTCACAGGCGGCAAGAGTGGAGTTTTTGACAACCGTTCATTATATCGAGAAGTATCTTTCTCTGGGGATGAAGATTCTCGATATCGGGGCTGGAGCAGGTGAATACAGTCTTTACTTTGCAGATCAGAATTATTCTGTCGATGCACTTGAATTATCAGAAGCAAATATCAGAGCATTCGAGAAAAGAATCAGACAGGATATGGATCTTACCCTGATCAAGGGTAACGCCATTGATCTGTCGATGTATGAGGATGAATCGTATGATGTGGTTCTTCTTTTTGGACCGCTCTACCATATCGAGAATGAAGAATACAGAACCATGTGCCTGAGAGAGGCAAAGCGGGTGCTAAAGCCCGATGGAAAAATCTTTATGTCATTCATCAGTAATGATATGGTCATCCTGACAGAACTGAAATACAGAAAAGACTTCTTCCTGGATGATTCATATGACCATGAGAGCTTTAAAGTGAATAATTTTCCTTTTGTTTTCTATACCGTAGAGGAATGCAGGGAAATTATTAAATGTGCGAACCTTAAAACACTACATGAGATTGCATCCGATGGTGTTTCTGAACTGATGCAGGATGAAATCAATGCACTGGATGAGCGTTCATTCAACCAGTATCTCCGGTATCATTACTATACCTGCGAGAAGCCTGAAATGATTGGAAGAAGCAATCATCTGCTTTATGTTGCCATGAAATAAATGACGGCCAGAAAGAAGATTGATACTTTTTTATCCGATTTGGAGTAAATAATCCTTTGACATCATCTAGGGAAGTACACTATACTATGGATATCAACTAAAACTAAATCATACTTTAGGTATCTTTGCATCAAGCAGAGATTTAAAAGGGAAAGAGGTTCGAATCCTCTACAGCCCCCGCTACTGTGTACAGGGATGAAATCTTCAGTAACCACTGAGCTATGCTCGGGAAGGTGAAGAGAGTAAGAAGATCTGTAAGTCAGGAGACCTGCCTATCGTAGTATAAATATTTCATAGCTTCGGAGGGAGGTTTGTGAGTTTTTTCTTTTGCAAAAAACACATGGATGATTCCATGTGTTTATTTATTTCAGGAGGTTTTCATGAAACAGGTGATTATAGCAGGGGTAAGCAGCGGAGTGGGCAAAACCACAATCAGTATAGGTATAATGCGAGCCCTCATGAAAAGGGGCAGAACGGTAATTCCCTTTAAGACCGGTCCTGATTATATCGATACGGGATTTCATCATGCAGCAACGGGAAGAGCATCCATCAATCTGGATTTATGGATGACTGGTGAAGCAAATACCGAATTTATCTATGATATGCACAAAAATGAAGGGGAGTTTGCTGTAATTGAAGGCGTTATGGGACTGTATGACGGTCTGGGCGATGAGAAATCAACGGGAAGTACTGCTCATCTGGCCAGGGTTCTTCATGTACCGGTCATACTCATTATAGATGGATCGCATATGGCAGCTTCAGCTGCAGCTGTAGTTCTGGGATTTAAAGAATATGACCGCGACATAACAATAAGCGGCATCATCGTAAATAATGTATCTTCTGAGTTTCATTTCAGGATGATTGAGGAAGCCATCACACGGACAACGGGTATTCCCTGCCTCGGATATCTGCCGAAGAATGCTAAGCTCAGCATACCTTCTCGCTACTTAGGACTTATGCAGGAGGAGGAAATAGAGAATATCGACAGTCTCATGGATGAGGCTGCCTCATTTATCGAAAAGCACATCGATCTGGATTTTCTAGAGAAAGTATCTGAAGGTTATGAAGAAGAGCCCCGAAAAATCCATATCGATCCGAGAGCGCCTCTTGAAAATATCTGCAGAGGTCTGAAACTCGGTCTGGCAAGAGACGATGCTTTCTCATTCTACTATGAAGACAACATCAGGCTGATCGAATATATGGGATTTGAAATCATTCCTTTCAGCCCACTTCATGACAGTTCTCTTCCGGATGATCTCGATGCGATATATCTTGGTGGCGGGTATCCTGAGCTGTATGGTGAGAAATTATCCGGTAACAGAACTTTCCTGGATTCCATTAAAGCTGCACTTGATCGAGGCATACCCACGTATGCTGAGTGTGGCGGATATATGTATCTTATGGAAGGGATTGAAGACGCTGAAGGAAAGTACCATAAAATGGCGGGGTTCTTTGATGGCTGCTCCAAAATGACAAAATCACTTCAGCGGTTCGGATATGCTGAAGTGCAGACTAAGTCGGGAATAAATTTAAAAGGCCATGAATTTCATCATTCGAGGTGGACAGGTCCAATTGAGACGTCCCTGTCTCTTTCACTGAGTAAGCCCAAAGAACTGGGAAATCGCATCAGCTGGGCATGTGGGCAAAGGAAAGGGAATGTTCATGGTGCCTATGTACACATCCATTTCTACAGCAACCTTGGAGCGATTTATGAAATCGCCAGGTATATATTTAAATCGGGGAGGTCAATAAATGAAAATACCACAAATCAGAAAACAGACTAAAAACCAGATGCTTGTGCAGATGAGTCTTCTTATCGCTTTAAGTTATCTGGGTTCACTCATCAAGATACAGGAGTCAATTGCCCTGGATGCACTTCCGGCATATTATGGTGCTCTTATGCTTGGACCGTTACCCGGTGCGGTTATAGGGATTCTCGGACACTTTCTGACAGCTCTGACCAGCGGGTTTCCCATGACTCTCCCGCTCCATCTTTTCATTGCATGCTCGATGGGTGTAACTGTAGGACTGTTCGGATATCTGGCTAAAAATGCAAGTCAGATCCTGGCCATTATTGCAGGAGTTGCGTTAAACGGACCAGTCAGCACACTCGGCGCTGCCTATATCTCTTCACTTATGGGGCTGGGTTTTTCAGGGAAAATCATGTTTTATGCACTGGTTGTACCTCTGACACTGACTTCAGCGGTGAATGTCTTTGGTGGGCTGCTCCTTTACCGCACAGTCGCACGTTATAGGGGACAGGAGAAGATTCATGAAGTATCGTGATCTGAATGTGATTCCATGGGATGATGAGAGTTTTCTTGTCATCTCCTGTGACAGCGCAGGGGGTATAGGCGATAAGGCGTGTGACATCATCAGTACAGATCCAAGAACATTAGGTTTTCACACAGCTCAGGTGGTTTTGATGGAAATGCTTTCCATAGGCGTATACCCGTTTTTTCTCTCCAATACATTATCCGTAGAGATGAATCCTGCAGGACTGGAAATACTTGAGGGAATCCAGGAAGCGCTGAAAATATTCGATCTTAATGAGAAAGTGGAGATTACCGGAAGTACTGAAGAGAACGTACAGGTCACATCATCCGGTATGGGGTTGACTCTCCTTGGAAAAGCGAGTAGAAAGGATTTCAAGCTACCCCATACCGAAGAAAATGATGTAGCGGTTGTAGTGGGTAATCCAGAGTGCGGTAAGGAGGTTGTTGACGGAGATGAATCCGAAAGGTTCAGTCTGAAAGTGCTGAAGAGAATCATGGGCAGGGAATATATCCATGAAATCATTCCAGCAGGTTCAGGTGGGATCCTCAGTGAAATTTCCCAAATTGAGCATCGATCAGATCTGGTCTTTCGTAAATGGCACTCTGAAGCCGATATCTCAAAATCTGCTGGTCCAGCAACCTCAGCACTCATCACTCTTCAAAAAGAAAATCTGGAACATCTGAAAAGAGATATTGGAATGCAGGTGGTGATGATCGGAGAATTTCATAGTGGAAAGGAATGTGAGGACATATGGGAAAAATCACTTTAGTCACGGGTGGTGCCAGAAGCGGCAAGAGCACTTTTGCTGAAGATTCATTAAGAAAGAAGAAAAGAGTCTTGTATATCGCCACTGCAGTTGCCTATGACGAAGAAATGAAGGAAAGAATCAGACTCCATAAGAGGCAGAGACCTGATACCTGGCAAACCCTCGAAGCATATGACCGGCTGGATGAAAAAATCCCGGATCTTAAAACTGCGTATGATGGAATATTGCTTGACTGCGTCACAGTCATGCTGACAAATCTTCTTTTTTCCCAGGAAGGTTTTGACGAAGAAGGAAGCACCGAAGAGTTCTGGCGTGAATTTGAATACGAGACACTCCTGAAGATAAACAAACTCCTTCAATGTGCACGCAGCATGACGGATCATTTTATACTGGTGACCAATGAAATCGGTATGGGCCTAGTTCCTGAAACTGCGTTTTCACGCCGATTCAGGGATATGGCAGGCAGAATCAATCAGATGATCGCAAAAGAATCCGATGAAGTCTGTCTTGTGGTATCGGGAATACCAATGATGATCAAAGGCGGAGACAAATCATGAATACTTTTCTCCTGATGCTTCAGCTGTTTACAAAAGTGCCGATCAGGAAAGAAATTCCATTTGATCGGAAGACGGTTAGCCTGGGTGTTGTGTATTTCCCGCTGATCGGTCTTATTATCGGGATTATGGTCAGTCTGCCCACCTATGCCGCAGAGCGGTATTTCGGTAGAGAAGTGTCAGCACTCATTATGATCTTCTCTCAAGCAGCCCTGACAGGCGGCCTTCATCTTGATGGTCTTGCTGATACCATGGATGGCATTCTCTCGGCAAGAAGCAGAGATAAAATGCTGCTCATCATGAAGGACAGCCGTATCGGTACCCATGGCGTTCTTGCTCTGATCTTTACCATATTCGTCAAATATCAGTTTTTGCTTGAAGTGGAAAACAGCCTTTATATGCTTATGGTGATTGTTTTACCCGTAGCAGGAAGAACTGCCATAAGCGTTATGCTGATAGGGTCTCGCTACGCGAGGGAGGATGGTCTTGGGAATCTGTTCATCGGAAAAACTGAAAGTGTCAAATCCCTCGCTTCAGGTGTTCTCGGTATGCTGATCACATTATTTTTCCTTGGATTAAACGGTATTGCGGCATTGGGTATAACACTTGTGCTCACCGCTCTCTTGCGTATGCGTCTTAATAAGATTCTCGCAGGTCTAACTGGGGACACATTAGGTGCACTAAACGAGATGGCTGAACTTATCTATATCCCTATTTATATCCTGATTGAGAGGGGGGTGGATCTTCTATGACAACATATTATTTCGTCCGGCACGGAACAACTGATTTTAATGGGCAAGGTGTATATTTCGGTAAAACGGACAGCCCTCTGAATGTGGAAGGGATTCTTCAGGCCAAGGAACTAGGGATCTCTCTTTCAGAGATCCATTTTGATGATATCTATACAAGTCCCATGAAGAGGTGCATAGATACGGCAAGGTTCATAACAGAAATGCGCAAGCCTCATGTACACGATGAACTCAGTGAACTTGATTTTGGACGGTGGGAAGGCCTGAATTTCAGACAGTGCAGTGAAAAAGATCCTGAAGAGTTCAGAAAGTGGTCTGCGGATTACCGGAATACAGCTCCTCCAGAAGGTGAAAAATACACCGAATTCTACACGAGAGTAAGGAGGTTCTATGAAGATGTCCTTATTCAGAAAGAGGGAACGATACTGATTGTGGCGCACAAAGGTGTGCTCCAGCTCCTTGTCTCCCTGCTTCTTTCAGACAGTGACGGTCTTTTCTGGAACTTTAACTTTCATCTTGGCAAATACAGCATCCTTGAAAGATATGATGGCCACTGCACGATCAACAGACTAAATGTATAGAGGAGAATCACAAATGAAAAGAAACATCATGATTCAGGGGACCTCATCATCCGTCGGAAAAAGTATCCTGACGGCAGCTTTATGCCGGATACTGACTGAGGACGGATTTCGGGTTTCTCCGTTTAAATCTCAGAATATGTCTCTCAATTCGCACGTGACCATGGATGGTAATGAAATGGGCAGGGCTC
>DAMDIS010000005.1:32893-34384 GCA_032100885.1 Proteiniclasticum sp. | reverse complement strand
TCCTGCAGGCCGAAGCATGTAGAGTCGCACCAAGGGTTGAAATGAATCCGATCCTTCTTAAACCTTCCACCGATCAGAAGTCGCAGGTTATTGTGATGGGAAGGGTTTATCAGTCCATGAAAGCAAAGGACTATTATCTCTACAAGCCGGAACTGAGAAAAATTATTCTGGACGCTTATGACAGCCTGTGGGAACACAGCGACATCATTGTCATTGAAGGTGCAGGAAGTCCCGCAGAAATCAACCTGAAGGAAGATGACATCGTCAATATGGGTCTCGCCGAAATGATTGATGCACCTGTGATACTTGTGGCAGATATCGACCGCGGTGGTGTGTTCGCTTCCATATACGGGACTGTCATGCTGCTTACAGAAAAGGAAAGAAGAAGAATAAAAGGAATCATCATCAATAAGTTTCGGGGAGATATCGGACTTCTTCAACCTGGTATCGAGCAGATCGAAAAGCTTGTTGGCATCAGAGTGCTCGGAACTGTGCCATACTTCAGACATGATCTTGATGATGAGGACAGTGTGGTCGACTGGTCGAAATTTTCAGGCGGCAGCAGTCCAAGACTTGATGTGGCCGTCATAAAACTTCCATATCTCTCCAATCTCACTGACTTTCAGCCTTTATCCCTTTACAAAGACGTCAGGCTACGCTTTGTAGATCCAGGCGATGAGCTTGGGACGCCTGATCTTCTCATTCTGCCTGGAACAAAGTCAACAGCAGAAGCGATGAAAAGCATCAGATCCTGTGGCATGGAGGATAAGATACTCGCCTGTCATGAGGCGGGAACTGTAATCATGGGCATTTGTGGAGGATATCAGATGCTGGGCAGGAAAATCATCGACAGTAAGAATGTTGAGTCCGATGAGGAAGAGACTGAGGGGATGAATCTCATCGACATGGTCACTACATTCAGACAAGTGAAGAACACATCACTTGTAAGTGGAAGCAGCCATTTAGCCGATGCAAGAATCCGAGGGTACGAAATCCATATGGGGGAGAGTGAGCATGGTGCCCAATATAATCCCCTTAATCGTCTGACGGAAAGAAACAATGTTCAGATCAGCGAGACTGACGAAGGTGTGTTCGACAAAAAAAATGGAGTCCTGGGTACTTATCTTCACGGGATATTTGATAATGCAGACTTCACAAAAGAGCTTCTATCTTATATATGTTCAAGAAAAGGAATCATACCCCGTGAGGAGAATATCCCGGATTTCTGGGTGCATCGAGAAAATGAACTTGAAAGACTGGCAGAAATCGTACGGGAAAACATCGACATGGAGGCTCTATATGCTGTTCTTCACAACTGATGTCAGAGATATCGCAGCGGCGATGATTCTGGATTTCGTCTTTGGTGATCCTCAGAAGTTGCGCCATCCTGTAATGTTCATCGGATACTTCATTGAGCGGTTTGAGGTGAAGTTCAATATCATTTCTGATACAGAGGCTAAAGGAAAAGCCAAGGGACTTCTCCTGTGGATC
>DAMDIS010000005.1:21452-32883 GCA_032100885.1 Proteiniclasticum sp. | reverse complement strand
AGTACCATTGCAGTCACATTATTTTCCGTGCTCGGTCTTATGAAGACCGCATCCGGTATACATCCTCTTGCTTATCGGGCTGTGAATATTTATCTTCTGTGGATGGGACTTGCAGCGAAATCACTGAAAAAGGAAAGTATGAATGTCTATCATGCCGTCCGCAGTCAGGACATTGATGAGGCAAGGCAAAGGCTCTCCTATATTGTAGGCAGAGATACCCGGAACCTAAGCGTCGAATCTGTTATTCTGGCGACTGTGGAAACTGTTGCAGAAAACACCTCAGATGGTGTGATTGCTCCTCTATTTTATGGACTCATAGGCGGTGCGCCCCTTATGTGGGGCTATAAAGCTGTAAACACCTTAGATTCAATGGTGGGCTATACCAGTCATAAATACAGGTACTTCGGGTATGTCTCGGCGAAGATGGACGATCTGTTCAACTACATCCCAGCAAGGCTGACCGCACTTTTTATGGTTGCCTCTTCATTTCTCCTGGGTTACTCCGGAAAAGAAAGCTACAGGACATGGAGAAAAGACTGCAGAAATCACAAAAGCCCCAATTCAGGACACCCGGAGGCCGCGGCAGCAGGGGCTTTAGGCATCCAGCTGGGTGGAAGCTCCATATATTCCGGCAGGCTCGTACAAAAACCCTATATCGGGAAAAGAAAAAGAGAACCGCAGCCTGAGGATATCATAAGGACAAACAGAATGATGCAGACTGCGGCGGTGCTGTTTCTAGGCATCAGCGGTGCGATCATTCTGGTATTCATAAAAGGAGGTGTCTAAGATGAATTATCACGGCGGTGATATCTATCGATATACAGATGAAATGACAGATTTCAGTTCAAACATCAATCCGCTAGGGGTACCGGAAAGCTTTAAGGAAGTGCTGCTTGGGGAACTGTCCTCTGTGACCCGATATCCCGATAGAATGTATCGCAAACTGACCCGTTCCATCCATGACTATATAGAGAAGAGTGAGGATGAAGTGGCTGTCGTTCTTGGAAATGGTGCAGTAGAAGTCATCTACAAGGCCATGCAGGCACTGCCTGTAGAGAGTGTGATCATTGCAGCGCCAACATTCTCTGAATATAGAAGGGCTGCAGTGCATTCAGGGCTTATGTTCAATGAACTGATCCTGTATGACCGCTGCGGAAGACTAAGGACTGGGGCACTCATCGACGCCATTTCTCAGCGTTCCCTGGTTGTTCTTTGCAATCCGAACAATCCTACGGGGACACTGACCCCGAGAGATGATTTCCTTAAACTGCTGGAAGTTCTCAAATCCCGTGAAGGTTACCTGATGGTGGATGAAACCTTCATAGAATTCACATCGGACTATCCGTGCTCAAGCATCATTGATGAAAGAATGGATAATCTCATCATAATAAGGGCGCTGACAAAGTATTTCGGGATGCCTGGCATAAGGCTTGGTTATGGCGTTTTCCATAACAAGGAACTTGGACAGAAGGTCAATGGGCTGATGGAACCCTGGCATATCAATACTTTTGCAGATCTTGCAGGGCAGACAGTGCTTTATGACAGATTGTACCAGGAGGAAACAAGAAAATGGATCAGAGAAGAAAGAGCTTATATGATGAATGAACTGAAAAAGCTCACTCAGTATACTTTTCTGCCCACCGAATCAAATTTTATACTGGTGTCATCAAAAAAGTATACGGCTCTGGAAATTCAGGAGATTCTCCTTAAGGACAAAATTCTGATCAGGCTGCCAGAAGGATTTACCGGACTTGGCGAACGTGAATTCAGGATCGCCATCAAGGACAGAAAATCAAACATGAAACTCATATCGTTGCTAGAAGAAATTACATCATAAACAGGAGTGATAAAATAATGAAAATAAAAATTATAAGCGTATTAACGGTGACTTTACTGACCATGGGTATCCTTTCAGGATGCGGTGTAAAAAATGGAGAAAATGATCAGGTGGACTCGGGAAATGTGGAGACACCTGTAGAGGCTGAAACTGCAGAGGATGAGCATACAGTCTATCCCCTGACCATTGAAGATTCAGCTGGAAAGACAGTGATCATTGAAGAGAAGCCTGAACGGATCGTATCTGTGGCACCAAGCATAACAGAAACCGTGTTCGCACTTGGTGCAGAAGGACTACTTGTCGGAAGAACAGATTACTGCGACTATCCGGCTGAAGTATCAGGTGTTGACTCTGTGGGTACGCTGAAGGAACCCAATATCGAAAAAATCGTTGAACTTGACACTGACCTTGTCATTGCGTCTACCCATTTCAGTGATGATGTCTACGAGAAGCTGAATGAACTGGGCATAAAAGTTGTCGTGCTTAATCCCAATGACAGTTTCGCTGGCGTATACAGCGTAATCGAAGTACTTGGAGAAATCCTGGATCTCAGTGAAAATGCGGACAAGCTGAACAGTGAGATGAAAGCGACGGTCGCTGAGGTAGAGGAGAAGGTTTCAGGCCTTACTGTGCCTTCAGTATATTATGTGGTGGGATATGGCGAGTTTGGTGACTTTACAGCGGGAGGCGGGACATTTATCAGTGAAATGATCGGAATGGCCAACGGTAAGAATATTGCCGATGATGTTGAAGGATGGAGTTACAGTCTGGAAAAAATCGTTGAACACGATCCGGAAATTGTGATCGTCTCAAAGTATTATGAGACAAAAGCAGGCCTGATTGAGGCGAATGGATACAAAGACTTAAGTGCGGTGAAAGCGGGCAATGTATTCGAAATTGACAGCAATATGATTGACCGTCAGGGACCAAGAATTGCGGAAGGCTTCAAAGCTCTGGCAGAAATCATACATCCTGATGCGTTCAAATAGGAGAATGTGATGAGTTTTATTGAAAGACGGGGTTTTTACAGATCGCTTTTCTTTGCTGTTTTATTTGTGGTGATCGTTCTTGGCGTGTTTGTCAGCACTCAGGGTGCTGCAGATATCTCCTTTATTACCGCTGTAAAAATTCTGATCAGAAATATCCCTGTTTTTGGTGAAGCATTCGTCAAAGAGGAGACACTGTCAAATCATGAGACCATTATGATGAATATCAGGCTGCCAAGGATAATACTCTCTGCTGTGATCGGAATGGGGCTTTCTGTTGTAGGCGCAGCGTTTCAGGGCATGTTCAAAAATCCCATGGCGGACCCTTATATCGTCGGCGTCTCATCCGGAGCCGCTTTAGGCGCAAGTCTTGCCATTGTATTCGGAGGTGCATCGGTTTTCGGAGCAATCCTCACGGTAGTCTGTGTTTATCAGATTGCAAGAGTTGGAACAAGAATACCTTCTGTCACCTTACTTCTTGCAGGGGTTGCCGTCAGCTCCATGGCTTCTGCGGTGATCTCGGTGCTTATGATTTTCAATAGAGATCAGGCAGACAGCATCATCTTCTGGACCATGGGCTCTGTTTCCGCTGCAAGGTGGGAACAGGTAGGGTATCTTCTGCCTGTTGTCCTTACCGGTACAATGATTATTATGATCTTCGCCAAAGATTTAAACCTTATGATGGCAGGTGATGACACCGCACACAATCTTGGCGTTGAAATCGATAAGACGAAGAGAATACTGCTTATGGTTTCCTCCCTCATGATCGCTTTCATCGTCTCTTCCAGCGGAATCATCGGCTTTGTGGGGCTCATTGTACCTCACGCTGTAAGGCTGCTTCTTGGGCCTGATCATCGGGTACTCATACCTTTTTCCGCCCTTGGGGGAGCAGTGTTTATGATCTTATGCGACACCATAGCAAGAACACTACTTGCGCCTATGGAAATTCCCGTTGGTGCAATCACAGCACTTTTCGGTGCACCATATTTTATCTTCCTTCTGAATAGAACAAAGAAAAGGGGGACTTCGTTATGACAGCAGTTGCAATCAGAAATCTCAGCTTCAGCTATGGAAAGCAGAACGTTCTCAATAAAGTTGAACTGTCACTGAAGAAGGGTCTCTTCTACAGTATCATAGGTCCTAACGGATCGGGAAAGACTACACTGCTGAAGAATCTGCAGAAAATCATCAAACCGGATATGAGCTGCGTCTACTTAAATGGAGAAGACATCCGTTCGGTGTCGGTAAAAGATCTGTCAAGGCGCATTGCAACCGTTCCTCAGGAGACTCATATGGATTTTGACTTCACCGTGCTGGATATGGTACTCATGGGGAGGGCGCCCTATCTTAAAAGATTTGAAACAGAAGGGGCTTATGATCTTCAGCTGGCAAAGAATGCCATGGAGATCACAGACACCTGGAAACTCAAAGATAAGTCCATAAGGCATTTAAGTGGAGGTGAGCTTCAAAGAGCCATAGTATCAAGAGCCATGGTACAGGATACTGATGTGCTTCTTCTTGATGAGCCCGTCTCACATCTTGATATGCATCATCAGATTGCCATTCTGAAAACAGTTGCCGGCTTCTGCAGATCCAAGGGGGTTACTGTATTGGCAGTACTGCATGACATCAATCTGGCATCTGAATTCAGTGATTCGCTTATACTGATGAATCAGGGCGAAATCATAAAAATCGGAACGCCGGCTCAGGTAGTCAATGAGGTATCCATGAAATCTCTCTTTAACATGGAATGCCTGATCATCACCAACCCGATTTCCGGGAAACCCCATGTTATTCCAGCAACAGTTATGTGATAAAGGAGTGTAAAATGAATAAAGGATTCATACATATCTATACCGGTGACGGAAAAGGAAAAACCACAGCAGCACTTGGACTGACTTTTCGGTCAGCAGGGAGAAAAAGAAAAACCCTTTTTGTACAGTTTCTTAAAGGTATTGAGACTGGAGAACTGTTCATCATGACGGAAAATCCCTATATCGAACATCTGAATGTTGCAGAAACCACCCGTTTCTTCAATACCCTCCCGGAAAATGAGCAGTCTGAAATGAGAAATCGTGCGCGAAGGGAATGGGCAGATCTTATAGTAAAGATTGAAGACGGCAATTACGATGTAATTGTACTGGATGAAATCATGGCAGCATTGCATCATGAACTTATTGAAGAAAATGCTGTAATTGAACTGCTGAAATCTAAACAGGAAAAAACTGAAATGATACTGACCGGCAGAAATGCTTCTTCAGTACTGATCGGAATGGCCGATCTTGTGACTGAGATGAGAAAAGTGAAGCATTATTACGACAATGGTGTGCTGTCAAGAAAAGGAATTGAATATTAAAAATGAGCTTCGGATGGATATCCGAAGCTCATTTTTTCAGCAGTAGTTAAAGTGGGCGAAGAAGACTTACAGATATTTTGGAGATGGCATGCTTGTACTCCCGTCTTACTTATAAAACATAGCTGAATTTACGGGTGATAATTACATGCTATTCTACACAAATGCGACAGATTAAATATTTGCTTTTTAGTTCAGTAGGTTGTTCAATTGCTTAATCAGTTCTTATTCAATGATCACATGCTTATTTCATCTTCTCCTTTTTCTGATTTTATAAAAGAAAAAATACAGACGCGGTATCTTCATGATATTGATCCGTACATTTTACAAAGGATAAAATATATGAAGTTTGACAGATTCAGTTTTGAAAAGGAGGCAGAAGAAATGATCAGATTGTCTGTATGGAACGGACACACTCTTATATGTTTTGTCGGGATTTTTACAGAATCATACGTACTAAATTTAAATCTGAACGCAATAAAGTTTGAGCAATTGCAGAGTAAAAAATGACAAAAAGAAAATTACGTTACAACAAAGCTATTTCCTGGTGAAATTACATATTTTCTGAAATTGTTACATAATTTTACTTAAGAGGGAAGGAGAGGGGGAGTGAAGAAGATTCAACATATCAAATATTATGTAAAAATAAATAATAAAAATACAACTAAATTACTACATATAGCGTTATCTGGAATAAAATAATGCTATATGTAGAATAATGACCGAACCACATGGTTAGTGATTCGGTCATTATTATTCATTTTCTTCAGATAACGGATTAGCTTTAACGGCTTCTCTAAGAGATTCATTATCTACATGGGTATAAATCTGAGTCGTGGATACATTTTCATGTCCAAGAATCATCTGCAGACTTCTGATATCGACTTTACCGTGCTTGTACATTAAAGTCGCAGCGGTATGTCTAAGCTTATGAGGACTGTATTTTTCATCAAAAAGCCCGGCACCTTGAACATGTTTTTTAACCAATACTTCTACGGATCTTTTGTTAATAGGTCTTCGGTGGGTGGACAAAAAAAGATAGTCCTTGTATTCATCTATTACATCCACTTTGCTTCGTATGGTCATGTATTCGTTGATGCTGGAGATACATGCATGGTTTAAATAGACAACACGTTCTTTATTTCCTTTTCCGATAACGGATAGTGTATCATCTTTAATTTTACTGATCCTGATACTTACAAGTTCAGACAGACGCATACCGCAGTTCAGGAATAATGTCAGGATACAGTAATCACGTTTGTAGTTTATGTTTTCCTTATCCATGGATCTAAGAAGCTTAAGGCTTTCATCAAGGGTTAAGTATACTGGATTCCTTTTCTTGATTTTAGGTCTTTCCAGTTCTAAAGTAGGATCTTTATCGAGTATACGGGCTTTGACGGATAAGTATTTAAAAAAAGTTTTGATACAGGCCGTTTTTCTGGCACGAGCATAAGCTGAGTTATTACGTTTTTTATCCATATATGATAAAAATGCGTATATTTCGGAAAGAGATATTTTACGCAGGAAATCGTCATCGATATCATGTATCAGGATATCATCAAACTGAATGTCGTTAGGAACTAGTCTGCGATGCATTTTCAGAAACTTGAAGAGCAGACCCAGATCGTAGCCGTAAGCTTCAATCGTGCTGTCTGACTTACCACGGATTGTGCTTGAGTAATTCAGGAAGTCTAATACATGTTCTGGATAAACTTCATAATAGAGGTTATTTTGGTCGCTCATCATCATCATCCTTTTTGTGGTTTTCAGAAGGGCGATTTTAACTGAAAACTCATTATTTTACTTATCTATCTTAATTATAGCGTATTATATTCGCGAAATCAACATTTCGCGAAATAAATTATTTATAGCGTAATTGAGATTAATAACCCTCTTCTCTCTCAAATCCGGAAATAATCGGTCTCTATTCATCTCAATACTTAATGAATCAGTTATGTGACTTCGATTAGCAGCTGAATATCATATAATCGTACCTTTTCTCCGATCAGCTCGTGTGTACTGACAGTTAATCTTGTTGCATCATAAATACTAAGGTGTATGTTTTAGCTGATTCTGGTTTATTTCGTTCTGACTATCTTATATTTATCACTTGCTTAAGCATAATCAGCAAAAATAATTTCTTCTTTTACAGATAAATATATATATAAATATCAAATATATTACACTGAGATGGATATAGTGAATGTTTGAATTCCCTCAAAATTGAACGAAAAAGTGCCAAAATCCCGAAGAAGTTCGGGGTTTCTCATGGGAATCCTGTGCTAATATGGATACAGAATAAGTTACAGCAATTAACTTATTGGAGTTTACTTCAATCCATCACGCAATATCTATAAAGAGCTAGGCAAGCATTCAGTGCTTATCTAGCTCTTTATTTCTTTTATTCCGCTTTCATTCACTTAGTCGAATATCTTAAGATTCTCATATCCTATTTGATCATACTTCACTGAAAATGAGACAGGATGGATTTCTTTTTCGGAAAACTTAACTGGAACTGTTGAAAAGTATATTCCATCGGAATTGAGTCTGAAGGTTATCCACTCCAGCAGATCATCTGTTTCTCCGATTTGCATTTTCAGCTGGTATGGCACTTCCCTTTTGATTATTTTCTTCAGATAAGTCTGATGGTCAAACATATCACTGAAGATATCTCCAAGAGTCACGAGTTCGTTCTTTTCGTTAAACACTTTGAAATCAGTATTGAACTGGCTGACGCCTTCATGGCTGATGTTTATGTTTTTGGCGAATATAGTGTAATTCCCGATTACCGATACATCAGTATTCTGGTAATACTGCGATTTCTGGCTGCTTGTGTTCAGTCTTTCTATTTCATGATCATCGAGTTCACTGAATGCCTTAAACAGTTTCCGAAGTTCGGATGATAAGGCTTTTGGATACTGATAATCGGAATATATATCTACGGATCCAACTGTTTTCTCGATACGCTCGCCGGTCTGATATTTGTAGTAGTGAGTGATCAGAATCTTTGAAACTGGCTTTTTATCGATATATAGATCTTCATCACTCTGGAATCGCTCTCCGATGGCCAGAATATCTTTAATATCATTGAATGGTATACTGATGCGGGAATAATATAAACCTGTTTCGAATTCGGGCGTCTCGTGATCGATGATCAGAATGATTGCATTTTCTGAAAGCATGAATTTCTGATCATCTCTTACACCTTTAAATGGGGCAATCAGTTTAGGAAATCCAAAGGTATCTGAGTATTCGTCACTGGAGAACTCCTTCTCTATATAGAATCTGATTCTGTTATTTAAAATATCCTTGTAGTCCACATCATTTACGAATAAATCAGACAGTCTGATTTCCTTACCGGTATTCAGATCCAGATTCAGTACTTCTGTATATTCCACAAACTCTCCTGGTTCTGTATCGTTTAGGCTGAAAACCTTACTGCCTGTAGCGCTGACGGAAATGATGTTGTTGGAGTTGAAGGATAAACCGGTTGCCAGATACTGATCGATCAGCTTTGATTCCTCGGATAGTCGTCTTATGATTCCACGATATGGTGGCAGATCAATCCCTTTCACTTTCTCATGCAGTGCGCTGATATGTGCATTGATTACAGCCTCGATTTCAGTGTCGAGCAGTCCGGAAACAGTCAGTCTCATTTCTCTGAAGCCGCTTGAATCAGAAGTTTCCTTATAGTGTTCTCGAAGCTTATTGACAGTCAAGAAATTCAGATCCACGGGTCCGTTAACTTGCCGAAATGGAGATTCATAAGGAACTGTTTGTGTCTCTGCAGGATGATCTTTAATGACTTCCACTTTCGATGTCGCACTACATCCGCCTGTAACCAGAATTGCAGACAGCAGCAGCCCTGAGAATATAAGTTTATAAGGAACAGCTGTCTTCTGATTATCTGACTTTGACATATCCAGCCTCCTCCATGAGATTCTGACCTTCATCTGACAGGATAAAGGAAATCATTTTTCTTACAGGGCTATCTTTCGGTTCATCATTGCGGATAACAGCGTAATAAGCGGTGTGTAATGGGTATTCTCCTGAACGGATACTGGAGTGTTCAGGTTTGATGCCATCAACTGAAAGAAGTTTAACGCGATCATTACCCCACATCTCACTGGTGTAGTAATAATAAGAATAACCAATTCCATTTGGTTCGTCGGTATAGGCTGATACGGTATCTATCAGCTCACCCATACCTGCTATGACCTGTTCTGTAGGGGCTTCCATAGGCTCAGTATCCTTCATGACAAGATCAAGAAGACCAGTCTGACTTCCGGAATTGACAGGTCTTTGATAAGGAATAATGCTCATGTCCTCCCCTCCTACCTGATTCCAGCTGGTAATCTCTCCTGAGTATATTTTTCTGATCTCATCAAGGGTCAGATCATCAACAGTATTGTCAGTACCGGTCAGAAAAACGAAAGCTTCACTGACTATGGGGACAATTTCAAGTTCAATATTTCTGCTCTTTGCCAGGTTCAGTTCTTCTTCTGAAGGGCTGGTCACAAAAATGATGTCTGCTTTCTTGACGATCAGATTGAGATAAGCTTCATGTGTCTTGTTATGGACCACATACTGTCTCGCTTCCTCTATAGGAAGTTCCATAAGTTCAGCAGCCAGAGCTTCAGATAAAGGTATGGTCACTGTAGAGCCGTCTACTATGGGATACTGATCTACAGTGAATTTAAGGTCCTCAGATATGGAATCTTTCACACTGCAGCCAGAAAGAAAGAAGAGTGACAATAAGATGCAGGTAATTGTCTGTGGTATTGATGTTCTTTTCAATGTTATCGCCGCCTTAATATGATCATTCCTGAAAGTGCCTCAGTTCATATACTGAGGCATAAGCTTTACTTTTTAATCTTTATTCAACACTTTCTATCTTGCCAGCCTGATTGACATCCACTTCAAAAGTTTTAGTGTCTTCAGCTGATTCTTCACCTTCCCAGGATTTGAGATACTTGAATGTAAGCGTCGTTTCTCCTTCGCTGAGTCCTTTGAATTCATAGTGATGAATGCCGCCGCTTCCTGATATATCGGTTTCTGCACGATCAGGCTGATACTCATCATCAATAAGTTCCAGAACGGTTGGATCATACTCGAATATCCAGCTGAAACCGGTCGTAGGATTCTCCTCGAGCTCAATGATGAGTGTCTCCCCTTCAATCATTGCACCGTCTGGAAGAGCGTTGAAGGTATTGGAACAGGCCGCATATAAGAACAGAAAAGCAGCAGCTGCAAGCAGTGTAAAGCAGGCATTTTTTCCGCTTCTCATTTCTTTCATCCTTCTTTCTTTTAGAATATTCTGTATCTATGTCTAAAATTTATCACTAATGTAAAATTAACAAGATACAAAATGATTAAATTCATCTATCATCCTACAATGAAGTTAATAAGGCATAAAAAGATATCCCTACCAAAGTAAGGATATCTCTGTAATCAGTTATTTCTAGTATGTCTTAATGCTTTAGGCTTTTCGAGAATCTCTTTCCAGATGATACCCTTTTGGAGCTCTGAAAGATTGTAAGCATCAGATACTCTGGTACCCTGTGTGTTTATGTCCTCGGAATTTGAAGTTTCAATATATTCCTCTGCATCTCCGATTTCATTGATGTCTTTGTTCTCACTTTCCCAAAGCAGCTGATCCTGGTCTGACTGTTCCTGGTACTCCAGATCACGCTGTTCTCTGAACAGCCTTTCTTTTTCAGCCTGAATTTTGTTGGTACGCTCTCGTTCTGTGACTCTTGGGTCCTTCAGAACTTCTTCTCCAGCCAGCATATTGAAGAGTGAGGTAAGTCCACCCTGCACAGTTTCCGGTTTTTTGATTTCATTTAATCTGCTCTGTAAGGTAGCGCGATCAGCTGGCATTCTATTCACCGGTGAATTAGGAGGGATTCTTCTCTGACCGGGTTGAGGTTTTTTTGTTTTCTTGGTCAGTGATGAAATCACGCCAAAAATGACAAGCATTATTATAAAATCCATAGGAATCCTCCTATCTTAGTCTTCCTTCTGCTGAGGAGCCTGTTTTCCGCTCTGGGAAATCGCATCTCTCATATTTGTATCAGCCATGACGTTTCTCATATTGTAATAGTCGAATGCGCCGATATTTCCAGCTCTGAATGCATCTGAAAGTGCTCTTGGGACTTCTGCTTCCGCTTCAACAACTTTAGCACGCATTGCCTGAACTTCAGCTTTCATTTCCTGTTCAAGAGCAACTGCCATAGCACGTCTTTCTTCAGCTTT
>DAMDIS010000005.1:18508-21442 GCA_032100885.1 Proteiniclasticum sp. | reverse complement strand
GCTTTCGCCTGAGCGATTTTCTTGTCTGCCTGAGCCTGATCTTCCTGTAGTTTAGCACCGATATTTCTTCCGATATCGATATCAGCAATGTCTATAGACAGAATTTCAAAAGCTGTACCTGAATCGAGACCCTTCTTCAGTACTGTTGAGGATATGGAATCCGGATTTTCAAGTACTGAAGCATGACTGTCAGAAGAACCGACTGTAGTAACAATACCTTCACCAACTCTGGCGATGATTGTTTCCTGTCCGGCACCACCGACAAGTCTGTCAAGGTTAGCTCGTACAGTAACTCTTGCCTTGACCTTAACTTCAATACCATTCTTTGCTACTGCAGAAATGAATGGAGTTTCGATAACTACTGGATTAACGGACATCTTGACCGCTTCCAGAACGTCCCTACCGGCAAGATCGATGGCAGCAGCCCTTTCGAACTGCAGTGGAATCTGAGCTCTCTCAGCTGCGATCAGAGCATTTACGACTCTGTCGACGTTACCGCCTGCAAGGTAATGGGCCTCCAGACTGTTACCGTTAAGTTTCAGACCGGCTTTGTCTCCTTTGATCCATGGGTTAACGATTCTGCTTGGTACTACTCTTCTCAGTCTCATACCGATCAGATTGAAGAAACCTACCTTTACTCCGGCAGCTAAAGCGCTGATCCATAAACCTACTGGAATTATGGTGAAGAGTATAATGATCAGTACAAGTACGATTACGAATATGATGAGTGATCCATATAATTCGGGCATTTACTACAACTCCTTTTGTTTTTCTTTGACGATGACTCTCATTCCTTCCACTCTGGTGACCAGTATTTCGGTACCATCCTGGATGAATTCTCCTAAAGTTACGACATCCACTAATTCATCATCGAAAATAGCGGTGCCTGAAGGTCTCAATGTTGTTTTAGCAATTCCAGTCCTTCCGATCAGATCATTTAGGCCGGGTTTTGCAGCGACATAACCACGCTCGGGCGTTTCACCCATGCTCAGCACCAATTTTTTAAATATGTTCCGAATCGGCACTTACCTTCTCGTATAAACTCTCCGGAAGTAACGACGTCAACTAATACATCATTGAACTCTGCAGTGCCTGCCGGTCTTAAAGTTGTCTTGGCAAAACCTGTACTACCCACGAGAGAATTCAGTCCAGGCTTAGCTGCCACATAACCTTTTTCAGGTGTCTCTTCCATGTTCAGAACCAGCCTGCTGAACACTCGCCTTCCAGGTGTGAATCTGAATACGATGAATATCAGGATGGCAGCCCCGATGATGGCAATGACAAGGGATCTGATTGCTGTTGCCGGATCAGGAGTTGAGAGGAAAATACTTCCAAACAGTGCGGCCAGACCCAGAACTCCAGCAATACCAAATCCAGGAATGATGAACACTTCAACGAGTAGAAGCGTAAGTCCGATGATAAACAGTAAAGCCGCTTCCCAGCCTGAAATCCCGGCCAGCATTCCACCGCCGAAGTATAAAGCCAAAGCACCGATGCCGATACCGCCAGGTATGCCAAATCCTGGAGTAAACAGCTCAATTAGAATCCCTGCAATACCGATCATGAGCAGGATTGTGATGACAGCCGCGGAAGTCAGAAAGTCTGTGACGAAGTTCAGAGTGGATTTGCCTGAGGAACCAATGATATTAAGATCCTTATCGAGCTGCAGATCAAGATCGCTTCGATATAAACCATCTGTCATACCATTCTTCAATGCTTCTTCAGCGGTAAGCGTAAGCAGTTTGCCTTCTTCTACCAGACCTTCGATTACGATGGAATCATCAGCCATTGCTCGTGCAATCACCGGATCACGTCCGTTTTTTTCAGCCTGTGAGGCCAGCTCTGCCGACCAGACGGAAACTGTCTTCTCATCTGCTCTCTCTCCACCTACCTGCGGTTCTGCACCACCTATTGTGGAACCATTGGTCATGTACATTTCGCTTCCGCTGAGTGCCATCAAAGCACCTGCAGAAATTGCACCGCCGTCCACAAGTACGATCGTGTCCATCGAAGAAATGGTCCTGGACATTTCAAGAGCTGAATCAACTCTACCGCCTAATGTATTGATAATGAGATATATAGCTTCAGCATCATTGTTTTCGGCTTCGGCATAAGCATCTGCCAGCCATTGGGCCTGACTTGGTGATACTTCACCACTGAAGCGGATCTCCCATACATCCATTGCCATGACTGTTGTCAGGAAGGTAGACAGAATGAGTACCGTCATCAATAGAGTTTTTAGGGTTCGTTTCATATGACATCCTCCTTTCAGAGATTAGACAGTTGAAGTCTAACTTAGATTATAAAGTTCTATGAGGTTAGATTCGACCACATGTCTTAAATATATCATATCACTAATATGCCTCACTTTCTATCATTTTTGAATATTCTACCATTTAGTGAAATGCTGATATCATCATGTTTAGCACCCTTTTATCCGCTGAAATGAACAAGAGAACCCTACTGAAAAATCAGCAGGGTTCTCATCTTAAATCTGAGCGTACCACGTTGTGGCATCATTGACTTCTTCAATGGTCAGACTATGTCCTTTGTTGTATCTCTTCATTGTCACATCGGCACCATTATTTCTGAGAAAATCTTCAAGTTTCATCGTATTCTCAATAGGAACGATAGGATCATTCTCTCCTGCTCCAATAAAAATTCTCACACGGTCAAGTTCTTTCTTCTCCGCAGCTTGTAGTGGTACCATCGGGTGAAAAAGTACTGATCTTTTGAAGATATCACCGTAAAGATAATGTAGAGCGGCAATGATGTTTGCACCATTGGAATACCCGATACCCACAAGATTATTTTTATCAAGCCCATATTCATTAACCGCTTCATCAATAAAGGTGACAATCTCTTCTGCTCTGAACTTTATGTCCTCTTCATCAAAGACACCCTCACTGAGCCTTCTGAAGAATCTGTTCATTC
>DAMDIS010000005.1:12669-18498 GCA_032100885.1 Proteiniclasticum sp. | reverse complement strand
TTCCATTTTCCGAAACATTTCCACGCAGTGACAGTATAGAGGCGTCAGGGTCGATCATTCCCGCTATAGGAATAAGGTCTTCCTCATTACCTCCTGTTCCATGAAACAGTACAAGTGTTTTTACTTCATCTTTTCCTCTGATAAATTTATGAATCATAAACGACCTCCTATCAAAAAAGTTGCGCTCATCATCCTGATGGTGAATAACAGGAATTGATGATCATCGCCAGCTGATATTGCTGGATATGTCTATTTGCGTATGACTTAAGTCTAGCTCTGGACACTTCTATTGTCAAGGGTATGATTTAATTGGATAAAATACATCAGGTTGAAAAAAAGATGGCTTCAGAAGCCATCTCAAATTTCTTTTCTATAGAGGATTATTCCTGACTCTGTACTGACGACGTAAGTGAAATCGAAATTGCCCTGTTCTTCAGTAGTCAGAGTAAAGTACAGATTGTACACCTTCTTGTTGTTGTAGACATCCACATCGTAACGGATGATCTCTTTAGTCAGCTGCGGTGCATACATTTCTGTAGAAGCATTGGTTGCAAAGTAATTGATGATGATTTCTTTCGCTTCATCTACAGTTATTTTATCAGGATTTTTCAGTACTTCTGGATCTTCATGTTTGAAGGAAATGCTGATGAGTGTTCCATCACTTGTATACTGTATATAAACATTGTTTCCGGTGAAAAACTCTCCTTGCATTTCACGTGAGATGCTCTCATACTGTTTTTTTGATTCACTGTAATTGATTGTGGTTTTGAACCTGGCGGTATCATAATCCAGTCTTTTCAGGTTATCCTCGGTTTTCAGCTGGATTTCCTCTTTTGTCGCCACATTGGGCGTAATCCCGGTTGGTGTATTTCTAAGAAATATGGTCATCAGTTTTCCATCCGGAGTTACCTCATAAAAGAATTTTGAGTCTGTATACTCCTTGATGGTCATGCCGTCATATTCTTTGGTACGTACAAACTTTACGTTTTCTTCCTTATCACTTGTATAGTTGAGGACCGGAGTCATCTGAATTGTGGTTTCTTCTTCGTCTGTGCTACATGCGCCTAGGATCAACATTCCTAAGACCAGTAGTATACCTAGAATTATTTTTCTGTTCATGTCAATCCTCCCTTTTGGGTACTTAAAAATTATAGCTTGAAATTATAAATTCTATATAAAGTTTAGCGTGGAAATTCTTAAATTACCTTAAGAAATCAGACTCTGGTATAATTATATAATGATTGGAGGATGAATGATGAGAATTGAAAAAATAATCCTTAAAGAGCTTGATTCTATCATGGACCTTATACTCTATGCCGAACTCGAAACCCTGACCATGGAAAATGAGGAAGATGAAGCCTGGATCCGCAGGAAAATGTCGAGACTCGAAGCGTCAGGGGCAGAATTCTATGGCGCTTTCGAGAAGGATAACATGATCGGGTTTGCAACGATACTAGTGGAAGACAGACCAGAAGGTGCCTGCAGAGGGTATGGCGCATGTGAACTGCTCCAGATCGGAATCAGACATGAATACCGTAATCATGGTTACGGCAGCAGTATGCTATCCCATATCGAGAGTGAACTTAGGACTAGAAAAGTCTACAGCATCTATCTTCATACGTATGCAGAGGACTATGATGTCATTGCATTCTACGGAAAGAACAGCTACATACCAAGAGGTGTCGTACCCGATGTTTATGGGCCGGATCTTGAAGGCATGCTCTACTTGAGCAAGACACTCAAATAGAACCATATTGACAGGCACCATCTCCGAAAATGCGGATATGGTGCCTGTTAATATGGTTTCTGTATCTGTTCTTATTACAGTCCCAGTGTCTTTGCTGTGAAGAAACCTGGAACAAGAAGACATACGATTGTGATGATGGTCGCTGAAAGTACGCCTCCGATGAAGTTGCAGAGTAAAGACTTCTTGAAGTCAAGACCCAGAAAGGCTGCAACAGCACTTCCTGTCCATATTCCTGTAGTAGGAAGCGGAATGGCAACGAAAAGAATCAGACCGATTTCTTTTCTTTTTTCCAGTTTATCCCTGTTCTTTGCAATCTTTGTGTCGATGAGGTCCACAAACTTTTTGAAAAAAGGTTTCGATTCAAGAAATCTGTAGATTCTCTTGAAGAGAAGCAGGATAAACGGCGAAGGCACGAGGCTGCCGAAAAGTGAAAGCAGAAATATTGTAAGGGGTTCCATATTGTACACAAAACCCAGAGGAATCGCTCCCCTTTGCTCGATGATCGGAATCATAGAGAGAATGAAGACTTGTAATTGCTGACTCATATATTACTCCTTGAAGCCATGAAGCTCTCTCCCTATCAAGAGACGGATCACAAAATCATGGCAGTTATTTTAGACGGTAATGTCCGATTTCTGATACGCACTGTTTTCATAATGACTGATTAACGGGTCGATCTCTTCCGTTATGAACTCTACGACCTGCTGAGGAGCCCGTCCGATATAGTGTTTCGGATCAAGGGTGTTCTGAAGGTCTTCTTTGCCGAGTCCGAAGCGTTCATCGCTTAGGATCCGCTCAATCAGATCGTTGTCCAGTCCTTCAAGTTTTACGCGCTTTGAAGATTCCATGGAGTGTTCTCTGATGAGTTCATGGAGCTCCTGTCTGTCGCCCCCTTTTCTGACCCCTTCCATGATGATGTTCTCCGTTGCCATAAAGGGAAGTTCAGCTTTAAGATGCGTGGAGATCATTTTTTCATAGACAACCATGCCCTCCAGTGCCAGGAAGGCCTCCGCTACAGCGATTCTTTTGTTGGCGGAATCGTCGAGGGTACGTTCAAACCACTGTGTAGATGCCGTTATCGCAGGGTTCAGGGCATCAACGATGATATACCGGCTTAAGGCGCCCATTCTTTCGCTTCTCATGGGGTTTCTCTTATAGGCCATTGCTGAGGAACCGATCTGGCTCTTCTCAAAAGGCTCTTGGATCTCTTTCATGCTCTGAAGGAGTCTGAGGTCGTTACTGAATTTATAAGCGCTCTGGGCGATTTCGCTGAGTGTATTCAATACAAAGCTGTCCAGTTTTCTTGGGTAGGTCTGACCTGTGACTTTGAAAGTCTTTGGAAAGTCAAAATGAAGAGACACTCTTCTGTCCAGCTCCTTGACCTTCTCCTCGTCATTGTCAAACAGACTCATAAAGCTTGCCTGGGTGCCTGTGGTCCCCTTTACGCCGCGAAAACGCATGTTTTCGATGGTCTGTGTAAGATTCTCAAGATCCAGTGCCAGATCCTGCATCCATAGGGCAGCACGCTTGCCTACTGTGGTAATCTGTGCAGGCTGGTAATGGGTATATCCAAGTGTAGGCACGTCCTTATACTTTAACGCAAAGACCTTAAGGTTCTTTAAAACTTCTATGAGTTTTGTCCGAACAAGCTGAAGCCCTTCTCTCATGATGATGAGATCGGTGTTGTCGCCCACATAGCAGCTGGTTGCACCCAGATGGATGATGCCCTTAGCCGAGTCAGCCTGCAGACCGAAGGCATGCACATGGCTCATGACATCGTGCCTGACGAGCTTTTCTCTGGCTTCGGCTTCTTCAAAATTGATGTCATCCTTATACTTTTCCATCTGGCTCAGCTGCTCCTGCGTGATGGGCAGGCCAAGTTCCATTTCCGCCTTGGCCAGTGCGATCCATAGGGCTCTCCAGGTTCTGAACTTCTTAAGGTCGGAAAAAATGTAGCTCATTTCCCTGGATGCATATCTTTTTGTCAGTGGACTTTCATAGGTATCTCTCATAACTCTTTGCCTCCTAAACTTCAACTGAATCTTTACTATAATTTCTTTCTTGCTTCTTCTCGATTTGGTGCTCTGGAGCCTCATATTTAGGCTCCGAGGTGGGCATTCACTGCTCTTTGCTGAACGGGTCATCCATGACGTACTTAAGGAATCCGTCATCTACAGTGAGCTTTATCCGCTTTGTCTCAAACAGGTATTCCACATAACATCTCAGCATACGCTCCACAACCATATACTTGTATACTGAGCTCACCCTGATCGCCATCTTTTTCGAGACCGCTTTCAGAATGTCCTCCATGGTCATGGGTTTCGTGATTACGGACATGATTTCTTCAGCACGGTTTCTGTAGAAATAGATGTTGTCCGTGATGAGGTCTTTGATGTCCGGATATACCCCCTTATGGGCCAGGACATACATTGAAGAGTGAAGACTGTACAGCCTCATCTTGCTTGCGATGTCCCTTGAAAGGATATGGGCATAGGGAAGCTTCGCGCTCTCCATCACCTCATGGCTGATGAGGGCATCTCCTATATAGGTCACCTGGTCAGGGGTTGTAATGGAAATGTGTCCGGAGCTGTGTCCGGGTGTATGCAGAATATCGAAGTGCACACCGCACATCGTGATCCCGGTATCTGCGTCTTCTATGACCTGGTCTGTCTTTACGATCATATGACCGAAATGTTCCCGGATCTTATTCATGGGATAGTTTGCATAGAAGATTTTAAGAGACAGAAGCGATTCCACGATGAGCGCCTCTTCCCTAGGCATCGCCACAGGACAGCCGTACTTTTCTCTGAAGTAGGCGGCGTTTCCCACATGGTCGATGTGTGCATGGGAACAGATGATACCCGACACCGTAAGATCGTTTTCGTCAAAAAAGCGCTCAAGCCTTTCCCTGTCGTTTTTCATGAGGCCGGTATCCAGAAGGATGATGTGTCTCTCGTCGATCATATAGTAGGGCAGATATAGAATGTCCAGATCAAGGGCATAGGTATTGCCTCTTATATGTTTGCTTTCCAAAGTTATCCCCCCTTTTATGCTTCTCCATAACAGTACAATTATACTATATGGTCATGGATGTGAAAGAAGAAAATTAATTTTTCTTCAATAACGGTTTCAGAAGTACGGGAAAAAGAAAAACTAGGACTGATGAATCAATCCTAGTATGTCCTTTACATTCAACTGTATCCGTATTCTTAAGGATTACTCCTCCAGAGTTTCGATCAGCTTTGCTACTTCTTCGCAGGCAGCTTCTTCGTCTTCGCCATTGGCGATGACTGTAATTGTTGCGCCTTTTGTCACACCAAGTGACAATACGCCGATCAGGCTTTTGACATTAGCTTTTTTGCCGTTATATTCAACACTTACGTCAGACTTGAATGATGATGCCTTTTTAACCAGCAGTGTGGCAGGTCTAGCGTGCAATCCTGTAGGATTTTTAACTGCAACTTCTTTTGAAACCATTTAATCACCTCATATTCATATACTTTTAATAAACAACTTAATTATATCATGTTTTATTGCTAACACAACAAAATCTACAGAGAGATTTCTACGAACTTTACAAACGCGCCTGTAGCCTTGTAGTTGATGGAAAGATCCCTGATCTTGTCGGGTGTTGTGATGATGATCGGGGTTGTGATTTTTGCCGTCAGCTCGACAAAGTCTCTGTCCATATAGAGAAGCTTGTCTCCCACCGTGACCATATCCCCCACCTTCACGTAGGTCGCAAATCCTCTTCCGCCGAGCTTTGCGGTGTCAAGGCCCGCATGGATCAGTATGGTGAGATTGTCTTCGGTGCTGATGGCAACAGCATTGAGGTTATCCGATACCAGTACGACTTCACCTGAAACCGGTGCAAAAAATATGTCTCCATCAGGGATAATGCATACACCTGTCCCGCCCAGAACATCGTCCTTCAGGTAGTGGTTCGCCTCTTCAAGAGGAATCACCTCACCTGATACGGGCATGTAAAGTTCACATTTCTTATTCATCTCTTCTCCTCCTATGAAAGCTGAGACAGAAATTCTTCGAGCCGGTCGAATCCTTTTTTGATTGAATCGATGTTT
>DAMDIS010000005.1:10910-12659 GCA_032100885.1 Proteiniclasticum sp. | reverse complement strand
GGCATAGGAAAGTCTCACGAACCCTTCAAGTCCGAAGCCTGAACCTGGAATAAGCGCCACATTGTAGTCGGTGAGCAGTCTGTCGGCAAAGGCGAGCGAACTGTCGATGACCTCTCCCTTGTAGGACTTTCCGATGAAGGAGCGGATATCCAGCATCAGATAGAATGCGCCCTGTGGATAGATGTATTTCAGTCCTTCCACGTTTTCAGCACGCTCCACCATGTAGTCGCGTCTCTTTCTGAATTCCTTGTTGAGTTCAGGTATGAAGCTCTGGTCGCCGTTTAGGGCCTCTACAGCGGCATACTGGACGAAGGATGTGGAGTTTGATGTGGTATGGCTCTGGATGTTGGACATGATCTTGATGAGATCCTTGGGTCCTGCCGCATATCCGAGTCTCCAGCCGGTCATGGCATAGGCTTTGGACAGCGCGTTCACAACCAGGGTTCTCTCGTAGGCGTCGCTGCTCAGGGATGCTATGGAGTAGTGTTTTTCTTCTCCGTAGATAAGCGGCTCATAAATTTCGTCTGAAATGATGAAGAGGTCCTTCTCCTTGCAGAATTCTGCAAGTTCCAGAAGCTCTTCTCTGGAATAGACAGTTCCTGTAGGATTGTTCGGACTGTTGATGATGATCACCTTTGATTTCTCCGAAAGAGAGGCTAGAAGATTCTTTCTCGTAAACTTGTAGTTGTCCGCTTCATCCGTGTCCACGATAACGGGTACGCCGTCTGCAAGGTGCACAAGATCCGGATAGCTTACCCAGTATGGCTTTGCAATGAGCACTTCGTCTCCGGGATTCAGAAGTGCGTTCAGTGCATTGGATAGGCACTGCTTTCCTCCTGTGGAGATGATGATCTGTTCCCTCTTGTACGCAAGGGCGTTGTCACGGACAAATTTTGCGATGATGGCATCTTTTAGCTCATTGATTCCTGATGCGGGCACATATTTTGTTTTCCCCTCGTCAAGAGCCTTCTTGCAGGCTTCGATGATATTATCCGGTGTGTTGAAATCCGGTTCGCCCGCTCCAAATCCTATGATATCCTTACCCTGCGCCTTCATTTCCTTAGCCTTTGCTGTGATGGCCAGAGTGATGGATGGTGCCAGCTTCTTTGCTTTTACTGAAAAATCCATGTTTTTCCCCCTTTAAGTTGTTGTCTTTTTATCGTAATTTTTGAGACTGCGATTGAATCTGATGAGTTTCATCATAAGATGGTCATTGAGCCCGTATCGTCCCAGTTTGTCATTGACCGAATTCAGTTTCGAATCGAGCTGACCATGGAAGTCACTTCCACCGGTGATGATGAGTCTGTTTTTTCTGGCCAGAGCATATAATCTGTTGGTCAGTTCCTTTCTGTGGGAGGGATGATAGACCTCCAGTCCCAGAAGTCCGTGAACCTTGAGCTCTGTAAGCAGCTGCTCAAAGTGCAGATTATAGAGCTTCTCGCCCGGATGCGCAAGAACCGGTATTCCTCCTGCCGTGCGGAGTGCCTTCAGGGCTTCCCGGGTATCGATCTTGAAGCGCTTTTCATAGGCGATTTTATCCACATCGAGATAGATCTGGAAAGCTTCTTTGATACTGGCCACATAGCCGTGCTCGATGAGGAGCTTTGCGATGTGGGCTCTTCCGTAGGAATCCTTCGGCGGCGCTTCATCGGGCAGATGGATGGAAAGTTCTTCCAGGTTACGGATGATTTTGTGATACCTTTCGATCCGGTCATTTTTGAAACGGTCCAGAAGAGCAAGCAGAGATTC
>DAMDIS010000005.1:6981-10900 GCA_032100885.1 Proteiniclasticum sp. | reverse complement strand
TAGGGATCATGAAAATAGGAGAGAATATGCAGTTCAAGACCTTTGTAGTAGGTCGAAACCTCAACTCCTGTTATGACGGATATATCGTCATAAGTGGTTTTAAAATTCCCGTATGCCCCCATGGTGTCATGGTCGGTTATGGAAATGTAGCGGATCCCCTTTCTTCTTGCCTGCTCAATAACTTCATCAGGTGTAAATGCTCCATCGGAATATGTCGTATGGATGTGCAGATCGCTCAGCATTACCTCACCTTCTTTCTCTATATTAAATTTAACATATTCTGTCCTAAATGTAAGGTCATAAAGCAAAATTTAGAGGTATTCACATCCTCGCAGAATTCGCCTTGGTTCTCCTGTTTTTTGTTATCCTTTACAGGAATTTAAAGCGAAAAAGGAAAAGTGCTGCGAGATCTGTTGCAGTATTAACAATGGATACGCCTCAAGGTAATCCTCGTGAGGTGGGCAGAATGACAATTTTATCTTCAGAATGCGCAAAAATGTGTCATCTGACCCGAACGGATATCCCCTATAATTGAGATAGAGAAGAGAGAATAAGGAGTGAAATCATGGAGAATGTGAATGACCACAAAATGAGGATCATACAGGAGACCGTTCCCGGAAAGCAGATCACCCTCGCCCACATCATCGCAAATCCGGATCAGGTCGTCTACAAGAAGCTGGGACTTAACCCCCAGGTGGACTACAACCGTTCCTCCATCGGCATCATCACCATGACGCCAAGCGAGACGGTCATCATTGCAGGGGACCTTGCCCTCAAGACATCAAGTGTGGAGCTCGGGTTTGTGGACCGCTTCAGCGGCACCCTCATCATCACAGGAAAAATCTCCGAGGTGGAATCTGCGATCAGAGCGATCACAAACTATACCCTGAACACTCTGGGGTTCACCACCTGTGAAATCACGAGGACGTGAACATGAAGAAGATGATGCTTGTGGGGAGAAGCGAAAGCGGAAAGACCACACTCACCCAGGCACTGCGCGGAAAGAAGACTGTCTATCACAAGACACAGTACATCAGTTATCAGGATGCCATCATCGATACACCTGGCGAATATGCGGAAAACAAAAACCTTTCTCAGGCTCTTGCGCTCTATTCCTACGAAGCGGACATCATCGGGCTTCTCATCAGTGCCATTGAGCCCTATTCCCTTTTTCCGCCCAATATCACGCCCTGCGTGAACAGAGAGGTCATCGGCATCGTGACCAAGATCGATCTTGAAGACGCCGATGCTGACCAGGCTGAAAAGTGGCTCAGGCTTTCAGGCTGCGAAAAGGTGTTTCATGTCAGTTCGACTACAGGAAAAGGCATCCCCGAGCTTCTTCATTACCTCATCGTATAATGGACAGGCTGATCCATAAAATAAATGCCCGATGCAGTATATACTGAACTGCATCGGGCATTTTTATCTGATTTCTGATTACCACAGATGACGGGAAAGTTCGCCGAGAATTTCCTCTTCCCGGCCATTTGCCTCTTTTACACCGAGGGTGATGGATGGTTTGGTCCTACCGTGGAAATCACTTCCGGCGGTATAGAAAAGCCCCATCTCCTTCGTCTTTCTCAGATAGAAGGATACAGTCGAGGCATCATGATAGCTGCTCATGGCCTCGATGCCTGCCACACCTTCTGCGATGATGCCGGTAAGGAGCGCTTCGTCCCTGCCGATGTTCTGTCCGGGATGTGCGAAAACAGGAACCCCACCTGTATCGGTGATGAGCGTGACAGCTTCGGAGAGGGTCATATATTCAATGGACACATAAGCCGGCTTGCCTTTGGCGCAGAGATCCCAGTAGAAGTTGACGTAGGGATTGTCGCTTCTTTTTCCGTTATCGTAATACTCTTTCATGAGCGGATGGGAACGATTCGACTCCTCTTCAAGTGCTGCTTCGCCGATGGCTTCACCGGTGATGATGCCGTAGCCTGAGATCTCTCTCACCCGGTCCCTTGAAAAAGCGATGCCGAGCTTCTCTACCAGTTCCATGCGCCTTGTTCCGGCATAGATCTCCTGCTCTTCGATTCTCTTCTCATAGTCATGGTAGAGCTGATCCTCGCGGATGCCATAACCGAGAATATGGAGGTTCACATCATTGTAGGTGCAGTCCAGTTCGATGCCGGATACGACATGAATTCCGTAGCGCTTTGCCGAAGCTGTGGCCTCGGATACCCCTCTGATGCTGTTGTGATCGGTCAGCGCCATGACGCGGATGCCTCTGCCATGGCAGAGCCTTACCAGTTCAGCCGGAGAATGCTCCCCGTCGGCGCTGTAGCTGGAGTGCATGTGAAGATCAAGATAAGTCATGTTTTTTCACCCTAAAGGAGGCTGTCCTTTATCCTTTCCTGTCATTTTTCAGCTGATCATTTCGTTTCCTGTCTCATTCAGATTTTTTCTCTTCATGAGAGCGTTGATTCTTTCGGTGGAGAAGAAAAGTATACCAAGAAGGAGAAGCAGATATGGCGTAAACAGCCACAGGTAGCCTCTTCCCGCCAGAAGACCGAAGAGTGCCGGCATCAGTGTGCTGCCCATATAGGCGAAAGCCATCTGGATTCCGATGATGGACTGTGCGTGCTTCTTTCCGAACCTCAGAGGCGTTTCATGAATCATGCCCGGGAAAACCGGAGCGCAGCCAAGTCCGATGAGGAGAAATCCGGGGATAAGGAGAAGGTAAATCCCTGAGAGCACCATGAGAACCCCAATTCCGATGGACAGGATACCGGCTCTGATGACGCTCCTGAAGCTGAATTTCATGGTGATGAAACCTGTTATGAACCTTCCGATGGTGATTCCGCCAAAGAAAAGAGAGGTGTATCTTGCCGCCGTCTCGGGCGTAAATCCCTGATAGCTGACGAGGTAGCTTGCACCCCATAGACCGGTTGTCATTTCCACTGCGCAGTAGGCGAAGAAGCTCAAAATGGCATACTTCACTCCAGGAATTCTGTAGATGCCCTTTTCCCTGCCGCTTTCGCTCTCTTCGGGTATAGTCTCTAGGACCGCTCCTTGACCGAATCTCTGCCATAAAGGAAGTGTTGTGAAAAGAAGGATGACGATGGCAGCCTGTATGAGGGAGATGGCAAAATAACCGGTTCTCCAGCCTGATGCTCTTCCAAGGAAGACCGACATGATCATGGGACCGAGAGTTGCGCCTACACCCCAGAAGCTGTGAAGCCAGCTCATGTGCTTCGCTTCATAGTGCATGGCCACATATCCGTTCAGCGCCGCATCGACAGAACCTGCACCAAGCCCCAGAGGGATGGTGAGGAGCATGAGCCAGTAGAAGCTGGATGCGTAGGAGAAGCCCATAAGTGCAATGGCCGTCATGAGCACACTCACAAGGGTCACTCGACCTGTTCCGAATCTCTTTGTTACTCGCCCGCTCATGAAGCTCGAAATGATGGTTCCTCCTGTGGTCATGACAGAGAGAATTCCCGCATGGGCTATGGGGACATCAAGTGCCAGATGAAGAACGGGCCATGAAGCCCCGAGAACTGAATCAGGAAGACCCAGACCGATAAATGCCATGTAGATGACAAAAAGAAAAAATGTTGCCATAGTAAGTCTCGCTTTCCGTTTATATAATTTCACATATTGAACTAACTCGATTATAGAGGGAATGAACATTCCGGTCAAGGAAGGAGGATTCAAATACGAGGATAAGAATATGCCGAAAAAAAAGAACAAGCCTTTCGACTTGCTCTTCTCTAATTTCAAATTCAACATCCAAAACTTTCGTTTTCGGATTACTTTGCGTAATCGACTGAACGGGTTTCTCTGATCACATTGATCTTGATCTGTCCAGGGTATTCCATTTCTTCCTCGATTCTCTTCACAATAGATCTTGCCATGAGCATGGCGCCCGGATCGTCAACCACTTCAGGTTTAACAATGATTCTTATTTCTCTTC
>DAMDIS010000005.1:3240-6971 GCA_032100885.1 Proteiniclasticum sp. | reverse complement strand
TTCTCTTCCAGCTTGAATTGCATATGACTTCTCAACGCCTTCGTAAGAATTTGCAATTTCTTCCAGTTTCTGCAGTCTCTTGATATAGTTTTCAAGCGTTTCACGTCTTGCGCCCGGTCTTGCTGCAGATATTGCATCCGCTGCCTGAACCAGTACGGCTTCCATGGACATCATCTCGACATCACCATGGTGAGCGCCTATTCCGTTGACTACAAGTGCCGATTCATGATACTTCTTCGCTAAATCTGCACCGATAATTGCGTGACCACCTTCAACTTCGTGATCTACGGCTTTTCCGATATCATGGAGCAATCCTGCTCTCTTTGCAAGTGTAACGTCTAATCCCAGTTCTGAAGCCATCAGCCCAGCCAGGTTAGCCACTTCAATAGAATGCTTCAGGACGTTCTGTCCGTAACTTGTTCTGAATTTCAGTCTTCCCAGAAGCTTAAGCAGTTCCGGATGAATACCATGGATACCGATTTCGAAAGATGCCTGTTCGCCTTCTTCCTTGATCTCATTTTCCACGTCTTTTTTGGATTTCTCCACCATTTCTTCGATTCTGGCAGGATGAATTCTACCATCTACAATCAGTTTCTCAAGGGTAAGTTTTGCAACTTCTCTTCTGATCGGGTCAAAGCTTGATAGTATAACAGCTTCTGGAGTATCGTCTATGATGAGATCGACTCCTGTCAGGGTTTCGAGTGTCCTGATGTTTCTGCCTTCTCTACCGATGATTCTTCCCTTCATTTCATCGTTTGGCAGGGTTACTACATGTACTGTTGTTTCAGATACATGATCCGCTGCGCATCTCTGAATTGAAGTAGTGATGATTTCACGTGCCTTCTTGTCTGCGTCTTCCTTGGCTCTGGATTCCATTTCTTTCACCATCATGGTCAGGTCTCTCTGGACCTCGCCTCTGACTTCATCCATAAGCACTTTTTTAGCATCTTCCTGTGTCAGTCCTGCGATTCTTTCGAGTTCGGATCGTCTTGATGCAAGCAGTTCTTCAGTCTGAAGTTCCTTGACACTCAGATCGGAGATCTTCTTGTTCAGCGTCTCTTCTTTCTTTTCCAGCTGTTCCATCTTCTTGTCCAAGGATTCTTCTTTCTGAATGGTCCTTCTTTCAAGTCTCTGGACTTCACTTCTACGTTCGCGTACTTCCTTTTCCGCTTCTGATTTCAGCTTGTAGGCTTCATCTTTAGCTTCAAGAGATGCTTCTTTTTTCAGGGCTTCCGCTTCTTTTTTCGAATCCTCGAGGATTCTCCTGCTCTCTGTTTCCGCATTGCCAAGGATTTCCTTAGCTTTTTTCAATTTACTATTCGATAAATATAAAATTATGGCACCGACCACTAGTAAAGTAACCACTCCGGTTACGATGATAGCAATTTGTTCTGTGCTCATATTTGATAAACCAATAGAAATTTATTGTATCTTATCCCCTTATAAGTGTCAAATAAATCATGCCCAGTTTGAGGGGTTTTTGTCCTTTATTTGAACAGTTTCCTGCAGAGACTGATTTTTCAGAGCAATGGATTCTCTGATGAATCCTCCCGCCGACTGATGAGTATTTCAATATGAAATATAAAGAAACCGGCCGCCGGGACCGGTTTCTTGAACATCAGCTTATTCCTTGGACTTTTTGCCTGTTTTTGCGGGTTCTTCAGTCACATCTGTCGCCAGATCAGCTGCAGTTACCGGCGCTTCCGTGATTTCGGACATAACCGCTAAAGGCAGATTGTATTTTGAACGGATCTTGTTTTCGATCTCAAGAAGCGTACCAGGATTTTCAGCAAGGTAGATCTTCGAGTTTTCTCTTCCCTGTCCGAGTCTGGTTCCTTCATAGGAGAACCATGCTCCGGACTTGTCCACGATCTCTTCCTTTACGCCCACATCAAGTACGTTACCTTCTCTGGAAATACCACCGTTGTACATGATATCAAATTCCGCCATTTTAAATGGAGCGGCAACTTTGTTCTTGATGACCTTGATTCTGGTTCGGTTACCGATGACATCATCACCGTTCTTGATGGAGTCGATTCTTCTGATATCCATTCTTACGGAAGCGTAGAATTTCAGAGCACGACCACCAGGAGTGGTTTCAGGGTTACCGAACATGACACCGATCTTCTCTCTCAGCTGATTGATGAAGAGAATACTGCAGTGCGTCTTGCTCACAGTTCCGGCAAGCTTTCTCAATGCCTGGGACATCAGTCTTGCCTGAAGACCCATATGGCTGTCTCCCATTTCGCCTTCGATTTCCGCTCTTGGTACAAGGGCGGCTACGGAGTCGACAATAACAAGGTCAACTGCATTGGATCTGACAAGAGCTTCGGCGATTTCCATTGCCTGTTCCCCTGTATCCGGCTGTGAAACAAGAAGATTGTCTATATCTACGCCCAGTCTTTTGGCATACTGAGGGTCAAGAGCATGTTCCGCATCGATAAATGCAGCGATGCCGCCAAGTTTCTGTGCTTCAGCAATACAATGCAGAGCTACAGTGGTTTTACCTGAAGATTCAGGTCCGTATATTTCGATGATTCTGCCTTTGGGAATACCGCCTATTCCAAGTGCGATGTCCAGACCAAGACAGCCTGTAGGGATTGAATCCAGATTCAGCTTGGAATCTGCGCCAAGTTTCATGACTGAACCCTTACCAAACTGCTTTTCGATCTGGGACATGGCGGCGTCCAAAGCCTTCATTTTATCTGCATTAATATTAGCCAAATCATTCACTCCTTGTGTGTTTAAATTGTATATTCTTCTCAATAAAGAACATTCGTTCAATTAATTATAAGTTAAATTCCAGGGACTGTCAACCGGATTAACTGGTATGTATTATAGGCTGAATTTCATTATTTATGCGATTTTTTCTCCAGTTTCTCCACGTAGCCTTTTATTTCAAGAAGAATTTCATCTTCGCTGTCCATGAGCTCCGCTATGGCGATATGCTCTTTGGCTGCCTTGAGATCCCCAAGGTTCAGATAGCACATGATGAGATTGGTCAGAATCTCGATGGTCCTTACCTGTTCAAAGAGCGTCCTGAAGTACTTCACAGCCTGCTGATAGTCTCCGATTGCCGCATAGTTGATGCCCAACTCATTCAGCACATCCACATAGGCAGAATCGACCGCCAGGGCGTCATTGAGATAGTATATGGCTTTCTCGTGATTTTTCAGCATCCTGTAGGCGATGGCGATCATAAGAAGCAGTCTCGGATTGTCCTCTTCGCGGTTAAGCAGCGGAAGGACAAGTTCAAGAAACCTCTGGGGATTTTCATAGAGAATTTCCTCGCCTTCTGTGATTCTTGATTTCCGGTCAAGAAATTCGATCTCTTCGGAGATTTCCTTTGTTTCCTCTCCCCCAAGTCTGAGATATTCGCGGATGTTGAAAAGCGCGCCGCTGAAGTCTCCTGCAAATCTCAGAGCGGATCCCTTGAAGAGATACCCTTCGTTCATGCCCGCGTCTATGGCTTCCTCGGCATACTTTTTAAGCGCCTCGCGATACATTTCGCCGCTGAGGGAAAGCTCCTCCAGGAGGACGAGAGTATTTCTGAGCACTTCCTGTTCCTTATGGATATGATACAGACCCAGGAGATAGATCAGCGCATCTTCCAGTTTTTCCTCTTTGAGAAGTTTCGTCACGAGTCCTTTGATGACCCCTTCCCGGCTGATTCCGGTGAGGATGGTCCGGTAGAGCTCGATCTGACTGAAATCCGGATCGGCTCCTGACAC
>DAMDIS010000005.1:0-3230 GCA_032100885.1 Proteiniclasticum sp. | reverse complement strand
CACGAATTCTCCGAAAGGAAGATCTTTAGTCAGGTCTTTACTGATGTTGTCCGCAATGTATTCAGGTGAAAGCGGGAGAAAAAGATCTTCTTTGATCTTCCCGATCTCGGGCAGATCAAAATGACTGGCGATGATCTCCTTGTTGAGCTCCAGAAAGATCAGGCTTGAGAGTTTTGATTTAAAATGTTTGATATATTCCAATTTATCCTCCTTCAGGTTTTCTGAAGATAAGGGCTTACCCTAATTTTCAAAACCCCTGTTCACGATGGAGATCACTTCACTTTTGAATCTGGAAAGTTTTTCTTCCGCATTTTCAAGCGAATGTCCCTTGACGGCCATATAAGCCTTCATTTTAGGCTCTGTACCGGATGGTCTTACAACGAACCATGATTCGTCTTCCAGAGTGTATTTGATGACATTTGACGCCGGAAGTGTTATGGAAGTCTTTTCTCCTGACGAAACAGAAACCTTCTCACGGAGCTTATAGTCTTCCTTGTAGAGTGTCTTCACGCCGCCGATTTCTGTAATGGTATTGTCTCTGAAATATTGTATGCATTTTCTGATCTTTTCCTGACCGTCCTTACCTGCGAGTGTGAAGGACTCGATCTCTTCTCTGAAGAAGCCGTACTTTTCATAGATTTCCACAAGAGCATCATAAAGTGTCATCCCTCTTGTTTTGTAGTAGGTGGCGATTTCACACAGAATCATGGATGCCACAACAGCGTCCTTGTCTCTCACATAGGTTCCTGCAAGATAACCGAAGGATTCTTCGAATCCGAAGATGAATGTCTTTTCCTTCGTATCCTGATATTCTTCGATCTTTTCACCGATGTATTTGAATCCGGTGAGAACATCAAGAAGCTCAACGCCGAAATCATCGGTGATGTTTCTTACGCTTTCTGTTGAAACGATGGTCTTGATCACCACACCGTTTTCAGGAATGGTATTCTCCTCTTTCATCGCCTTCAGAAGATAATAGGTGATGAGCATACCGATCTGATTGCCCGAAAGAACGCGGTCGTTGCCTTCTCTGTCTTTTACGATGACGCCGACGCGGTCGCAGTCAGGGTCTGTACCGAAAATGATGTCGGGATTGACCGTTTCCGCAAGTTTCAGCGCAAGCTCGAAGACCTGCGGGTTCTCGGGATTCGGATATGGAGCGGTCGGGAAAGTTCCGTCCGGAAGTTCCTGCTCCTTGACCACATTGACATTGGTGTAGCCGAGCTCTTTCAGAACACGACGGACAGGGATATTTCCTGAACCGTGAATCGGTGTGTAGATGATGTTCAGCTTATGGGCGTTTTCCTTCACCATGTCTTTTTTCACAGTCAGTGTCTTTATGGAGTCGATATAGGTACTGATCACTTCTTCACCGATATATTCAAGAAGGCCTCTTTCCACGGCTTCTTCTTCAGTGATGGAAGAAACATCTTCGAACTTTTCTATGGAACGGATCTCCTTCAGGATATTGTCCGCCTCTTCATCGGTAACCTGCCCGCCGTAGGATCCGTAGACTTTATAGCCGTTATAGGCCTGGGGATTGTGGGATGCGGTGATGACAATTCCTGCACTGGTCTTGTAATGCCTGACTGCAAATGACAATAGAGGCACAGGTGCCAGTTCTTCATAGAGGTAGACCTTAACCCCATGGGCAGCCAGAATCAGTGCGGAAACCTTTGCGAATTCATCTGATTTGATTCTTGAGTCATAAGCGATGGCGCAGGACGGTTGCTCGACATTTGCCGTGAGATACCTTGCAAGGCCTTCTGTGGCCTTTCCGACTGTATAGATGTTCATGCGGTTTGTACCCGCACCCAGCACACCTCTTAGGCCAGCTGTACCAAATTCCAGTTCCGTATAGAATCTGTCCTCGAGCTCTTTTTCATCTGTTATTCCTTTAAGTTCGTCCTTGAATTCGGCAAGAACGAAATCGCTCTAAAGCCACTCCTGAAGCTTTTCTTTATAGGACATGATGTTTCCTCCTTTGTAAATGCATACTTCACTCACATTATAATATATTCCTCGGTGGTTTTCATAACTAATATTACTTTTATCTTTTTTACGCATCGCATGTGTTATAGATAAAGTGTTATTACGCCCTTCTTTTAATTGACAGTAATATTGATTCTATAGTAGGATAAAATAGAATTTTATATTTAGGGGAGCGAAAATGATTAATTTATTGCCGAAAATTTCACTGTTTACTCTAATTGTAGGCCTTATAGCATATCTGTCGATTCAGCCATTCGGGTTGCCTGTACTTTTAGCTGTAGCGCAGATAATGTTTCTCACAGCCTTTGTAAGTATTGCATTTTATGCCTTGCACCACATTATTAAGGCTACGTTAGGGTATTCCTTATTTGTTAAATCATTCATTTCAACAATTTCAGTAGGTATCGTACTACTCATTGCTCACCAGTTTTATCCTGAAGACTGGTTGAAGATGAGCATGCTTATTAGTTTTGGTTTAACCCTCATTACAATTATATTTAAGATCTTTGAACTAATTTTTCTTCGCAAATATTAAACTGTCTAAAGTTTACTAAAGAACTGTTCCACAAAAAATGGAGACAGTTCTTTTTCTATATTATGCAATTTTATATTAGAATCATTAGGACTCTTTAGATAGCAACAAGGTTAAAAAAATGTTTATTCAGATGAGATGAAAATCTCCTCATTATATAATAGAATGGTAGTAACAAAGAAATGTGAATTATCATTGTAAAATCAAAGAATTATGCTATTATAAAATAGTTATTTTTAAAATGAATGTCTGTCACAATGATGAGTATACTGAAAGAAGGTGGCTGTTAAGTTGTATAAGCTGAACCAAAACGAAACTCCTCTTTTTGATGCCCTTATGGAATATGTGGATCGGGAAACTGTTCCTTTTCACGTGCCGGGTCATAAAAAAGGAGAAGGAATTGAAAAGAAATTCAAAAAGTACATGGGTGATAATCCCTTTAAGATAGATGTTACTGTCTTCCAGCTGGTCGACTCTCTGCATCACCCTACGGGACCGATCAAGAAAGCTCAGGAGCTCGCAGCCGATGCCTACGGTGCAGATGCATCTTTCTTTTCCATCCATGGCACCTCGGGTGCAATTCAGGCCATGATCATGTCCGTGGTCAGTGCCGGAGATACCATCATTGTCCCCAGAAATGTCCATAAGTCCATAACGGCGGGAATCATCCTTAGTGGGGCTATCCCTGTCTATATGCAGCCGGAGC
>DAMDIS010000004.1:39198-43693 GCA_032100885.1 Proteiniclasticum sp. | reverse complement strand
AAAATCTCGAATTTTACAGAAAGCTCTTTGATGTGGACACCATGGATCCTCTTGAACTCCTCAAAATGGTTGGTCTTGATGAGGTGAAGAACAAAAGAGCCAGCACGTTCTCAAAAGGAATGAAGCACAGACTGACCTTTGCCAGAAGCATGATCAACAAGCCTTCTTTATGGTTTCTGGATGAACCTACAACAGGTCTTGATCCTGCCATTGCGGGAATCATCAAGGACATCGTGAAGGAAAAGAACAAGGAAGGCACTACAGTATTTCTCACCGCCCATAACATGTTCATTGCAGATGAGCTCTGTGACCGTGTGGGATTCATTGTGGACGGCGAACTGAAGGTTGTGGATTCACCGAGAAACCTCAAGCTTCAGTACGGAAAGAAGCTCGTTCAGGTGGAATACATCGAAAACGGCGGACCAAAGACTGCGCTCATCGATCTTTCGGACGAGAAGGAAAGACTGATCCTCAATGAGATCATCAGAACCGCACAGATCGAAATGATGCACACCAAAGAAGCGACACTGGAAGAAATATTTATTAAGCTCACAGGTAGGGGGCTGGTCTAAATGAAACTTCTGCATACTTTTCTCCGGGATCTTAAAGTATCCTACAGGACCTATTATGTGTACATCGAATTCATCATGGCGCTCATCATTGTGGCGGTTCTGCTCTTTGTTGTGCCTGAGAATTTCGAAACTAAGTCAAAGCTTTTTCTTCATGTGGAATCAGGGGTGAACAGTGAGCTGATCCTGGATTCGCTTGAAAAAGACTCAAGTACTGACGTAACTCTTCTCGATTCAAGAGAAGCGGTGGTTGAGGCTCTTAAAGACGACCGTGCCGGTCAGGGAGCAGTCATCACGGGTGATGCTGACGGGATTGAATATGAGATTATCCTCCAGGGGTATGAGAGCGAGAAGGTCAGGAACATCATGGAAAATGTCATGGTGACAGGATTCAGGAAAACTCATCCTGATTTTCAGGAAAACACGACAGTAAGGGTGCTGGATAACCAGGCGGAAAGACTGTCCGACAGAATTTCCTACATGCCGCTGATTCTCATGCTGAACTCCGCGTTTATGGGGCTTTTCATTGTAGCCGCCTATGTCTTTATGGACAAGGAAGAAGGGACCATCAAGGCGCTGACGGTAACACCTGTCAGCATCAAGGACTATCTTCTGTCCAAAGTGGGCGTGATGCTTTTTACAGGCCTTCTTACAGCACTACTTACAACGGTTCTTGTGGCAGGATTTGAGGTGAACTATTTCTACCTCATCCTTCTGCTCATCGCATCGAATTTTTTCGGAACGGCTCTTGGGCTTTTCATCGCAAGTTTCTACGATTCCATCATCAAGTCCATGGGTGCACTGTACATCGTGATCATGGCCATGGCTTTTGCCGGGGTTTCGTATTTCATGCCGTCTTTCTCGCCTGCGGTCATAAAGCTTCAGCCATCCTATCCGCTGCTCTTTGCCTTTCGGGAAGTGTTCCTGAAGAGACCGGATACGGGATTTATCCTGACTACAGCTTTAGGCTTCACAGCAGCAGGTATCTTGATCTTTATACTCGCAGTCATGCGTTATAAGAAAACGCTGACGGTGTAAGGGGGGGACATATGATGAAAAAAATACTGGCCATTATCGGCCGAGATTCAAAATCGGGAATGAGAGATTATATGATCCTCTATATCATTGCAGTTCCTTTTATCATCGCAGTGGTGCTCAATATGCTTACAAGTTCTGTTTCCCAGTCGGTGCTTAACCTAGGTGCAGATGATTCCCTTACTGCTGAAGAGCTGAACTACATCAGAGACTATGCCTCTGTTGAAGTGTTTGAGAGCGAGGAAGATCTCATCAGCCGAGTGGAAAATCATGACGACATCTATGGTGTGGTCAAAAAAGACGGGAAGTTTGAAGTCATCCGTCAGGGGAATGAAAAAGTGGAGATGCACGAAATGGTGACGCTTCTTCTGGACTCCATGTCCAATGAAGACATCGAAGTGCCTGTAGAGCTCACCGTGTCTGATGTGGGCTGGAAACTTTCACCCGTCAAGCAGTATGGGGGAAGCCTTCTTGCAGTGTTCATCTCCGTATTCGGCGGAATGATCATCCTCATCAACCTTGTGGAGGAAAAGCAGGAGAACACTCTGGCGGCCATGAATGTCGCACCTGTGGAGAGGTATCAGTATATTTCGGGGAAAGCGGCTTTAGGATTCTTTGTACCGCTCATCCATGTCATGGGGATACTGCTCATTCTCAACTACGGAGACATCAACTATCTCATGGCTGCGGTCATCACGCTGTCCATCGCACTCACTTCAGTCATCATCGGGTTTTCCATCGGAGTAAACAGCGACAATGTGCTTGCTGCGATATCCGGCATGAAGATGGTCTTTCTCCCTATACTGGGATCCATTTTCGGCGCGATCTATCTTCGTGAAGGACTGCACTTTCTTCTCTACTGGTCTCCTTTCTACTGGGCATTTGTTGCCCTTGATGATGTCATACTGAAGCAGGCAACCTGGGGAAGTGTACTTTTCAGTACAATGATGATCGTCATCATCTCCATACTCGTCATGCTCCTTTTGAGGAAGAAAATCAGAAGAGGGTTAAAATAGGAAATAAAAGGAGGAATTATTAATGGATGGATTGGCACTACTTGGACTGATACTGATCGCCTATGCAGGGGCTGTGGTTTTTCTGACACTGAAGAAACCGGAACAGATCTGGAATATGGCCAAAATCAGGATGTTCAGAAAAGTACTTGGTGAAAAGGGAACAGATATCTTCTTCTATGTTTTTGCAGTGGCAGCTGCGGCATTCGGCATCTGGCTTCTGGTCAGATAGTATAGCAGGAAAAGAAAAAAACCATCAGGTCAGCCTAAAAAGGCAGCCTGATGGTTTTCAAACTTTCTGATCCTATTTGAATCTGATGATTTCCACGAGCTTCTTGTCTCTTAAGATTCTCTTGAAGAGGAAGTACCCAAGAAGTGTGACCACGACGAACTCTCCGAAGAATACCTGAGCCGCTGAAATGACAAAGGGCAGATCCAGCAGATAGTAAAGGATCAGTCCGATGATGATTCCATTTACGATGGCAGGCCAGAGCGTTGCGACGAGCAGATTCTTTGTCTTTGAAATGAGAATAAGTGCAATGAGGGTAGCCAGTGTTCCGAAGATGACATCAATGGGGCCGAGGGGGCTGCCTAGATTGGCAATAAGGCATCCGAAGGTCAGTCCATAGATATATCTCTTATCAATAAAGACCAGCAGAACAAGGATCTCTGCGATTCTGAACTGAAGTCCGAGATAGCTGAAAGGCAGAAACATGGTGAGTGCCGCATAAATGGCAGCGATGATTGCTGATTTTGCCAGGAATTCTCCCTGGTTGAGACTTTTCGTATTCAAGATTTTTTATCCTCCGTATGTAATCAATAATCTCGTTAAGAAACCTGAATCATTATAGCACAGGAGAACTTCACACGTAAAGAAAACCCCGTGATCCATTCACGGGGTTCTGATGATTAGTCAAGTTTAAGTTTTCTGCTTTAGTATTTGTCTTCCGCATACATCTGGGACTGTTCGATGAGCAGGTTCTGCCTTGTATCCCATAGCTTCTGGGACAGATCCACATAGTAGTTGTGCGGATACTCAAGTCTCAGGACTTCCGGCCAGAGGTTGCTGATCTCGTTCTGGGAGTATGCTCTGATTTCAAGAACGGTCGGGCTGTCATAGACAAGCTTTCCCTGTCTGAAAATCGGCTTCTGAAGTTCCTTGAGATAGTAGTCCTTGAAAGTCCTTCTTTTCCAGGTGTAGGTCGGATCGAAGAGGGTGAGCGGTTCATTTTCATCGATGACTTCATCATATTCTGTGATGAGGTCGGCGACGGCAAGATCCGAACGCTTCGAATAGACACGGTAGATTTTCTTGAAGTGAGGGGTGGTGATCTTTTCCTGGTTTTCGCTGACTTTTATTTTCGGAATGACCACTCCATCCTTCTTTTCAACGGCGACAAGCTTGTAGACACCACCGAAGACAGGTTCGCTTCTGGCTGTGATGAGTCTTTCACCCACACCGAAAATATCGATGCATGCACCCTGGGATAGGACATCTCTTATGATGTACTCATCCAGAGAGTTGGATACGATGATCTTGACGTCTTCAAATCCTGCCGAATCCAGAAGCTTTCTTGATTCCTTCGTGAGATAGGTGATATCCCCGGAGTCTATTCTTATGGATTTTGGCCTGTTTCCTGTAGGAAGCACATATTCGTTGAAGATCTTTATGGCATTGGGGATACCCGATTTCAGAACGTTATAGGTATCCACAAGAAGTGAGCAGTTGTCCGGATAGACTTCAGCCCATTTTCTGAATGCCTCATATTCTGAATCGAAGAGCTGAATCCAGCTGTGTGCCATGGTTCCTGTTGCAGGAACGTTGAACATGATTTCTGCAAGCGTGTTGGATGAGGATGTGCAGCCACCGACAATGGC
>DAMDIS010000004.1:23298-39188 GCA_032100885.1 Proteiniclasticum sp. | reverse complement strand
GAACCATATATCGCACCATCATACCCCTGGGCTCTTCTTGAACCGAATTCAAGCACTGCGCGGCCGCCGGCGGCTCTCACGATCCTGTTGGCCTTTGTTGCGATCAGTGTCTGATGGTTGACAGTTAGAAGGACCATGGTCTCGACGAACTGGGCCTGAATGATCGGTCCTCTTACTGTAACTAGGGGTTCATTCGGAAATACAGGTGTTCCTTCAGGAATCGCCCATACATCGCATTCAAACTTGAAGTTCTCCAGATAATTCAGAAACCCTTCGCTGAAAAGATTCTTGTTTCTCAGGTATTCGATGTCTTCTTTCGAAAAAGTCAGATTCTCCAGATACTCTATGAGCTGGTCGACACCAGCCATGACTGCGAAGCCTCCGCCGTCGGGTATCTTTCTGAAATACATATCAAAATAGGCTATGGTGTCATCCACGCCGTTTTCAAAATAGCCATTACCCATAGTAAGTTCATAGAAATCGGATAACATCGTAAGATTTCTACCGTTTCTTACATCAATAACTCGTTCCATTACATCACCGTTCCCTAACATTATTTGTCTGTTTGTTATATTATATCAGATTCAGTTCTTTTTTCTATAGGATAAGGATTACATGACATGTGACGGTACCGGACAGGTGGACTAAATGGAGCTTGAGGTTCATACCGTATTTCAGGTATTCTGTGAGATTTAAGGTTATTTTGAATTTCTCTGGTAGAATGGAACGATAGTATACCATTACGGGAGGAATAAACATGTTCAGACTGGATGAAAACAAAGAGCCGATGAAATTCAGAGGGGATACAGGGACCTACATGCTGATCTCAGGCCTTCTTGCCGGCCTTCTCGGAATATTCTGGGAACCGTTCTTCACGGGTGGAGCTGCAGTGATCCTTGGATTCCTTGCGATGAAATCACCGAAGGGCGGCTGGGGGATACCCGTATTTATACTGGGCGTCATCGTCATGATCAGCAGCATATACCGCTGACTGAGTGTTTAGACATCAGTATTAGACTCCGTTAAAAAGAATAATGAAAAAAGAAAAGAGGGATTCGTTTTTTGAATCCCTCTTTTCCTTTTCCCACATTCGCATATTATGAAACGGTCATTGAAGTTCCTATAGTTTAAAGTGATTCCTGATGATCACTGCCGTATCTTCTGGCGTGAGATCTGAATTATCGATTCTCAGATAGTTCTCAAAGGGAATTTCGCCTTTGTAGCTTTCGCAGCGGTATTTTCTGTCATCTTCAAGAAGTCTCTCATTGGAGCGGATGATATCCCGTTTGGAAGCCTTATGCTTCAGGCGGTTTTCTGTTGCGTTTCTCATTAGCCTTACTTCCTGGGATGCGACGAGTTCTACAAAATAGATATCTGAGTTCTTATTTTTGAAGATTTCACTCACATGCTGCACGTAGTCCCAGTCTGACTTCTGATCAAATGCCCACATGTAGGTGAAAATCAGGCCGTAATTGTCCGATGACGCAAACTCCTCAAAGATGACTTCTCTTATCTTACTGATGGTTTTCCCTCTGTAGTATCCGAATATTTCGATGACGGGTTCGATGGTCATGTGGTTATGGAACAGTCGAAGACCGGTTTCCTTCATGAGTTCCTGTCCTACGGTCATTTTACCCACTGCGGCATTGCCGATGAGAAACACCAGTTTCATATCATCACTCCTCCCATACTTTAAAACTATTAACAGACTTTCATCTTGAAGACAGGTATATATAAGAAAATTATACAAAATCTCATGAAGATATTCCATGAGAATAGAGGTGTTGTCCAGATATATTTCGCCGTGAATGGTCAATGTTCTTCTGACTATGCTTAGCTGAAGAATAGCAGCGCCCTCATCCGGCATAATGATGACAGGAGTTTCTTTGAAATCCACGTGAAATAGGTTAGAATAGAGACTTACGAATGAAAAAGGCTGGAGGATAAGAATTTTGGAACTGGATAAATATCAGGAAAGTGCATATCTCACAAAAGAAAACAAGGTTCTGGTGGTGGCACCTCCGGGGTCGGGGAAGACCACAGTGATGCTGAGAAGGCTCCTGCATATCCTTGAAGAGGGGGTATCGCCTAAAAAAATCGTGGTACTGACCTTCTCAAAAGCCTCAGCGCTGGAGATGGAAGGAAGATTTCAGGGAAAGAGTGTCATTAAACCGTTCTTTGGAACCATCCATGGACTCTGTTACCGGATACTGAGGGTAAGAAAAGGAAATCTATCGCTCATCTACGGCAAGGATGAGTTCATCATAAAAAACAGACTGCAGAAGGAACTGAAAATCGATCAGGATGATGTGGAATCCATCATCCGTGACATTTCAAAATATAAAGTGAAGACCTATTTGAACGAAAAGGAGATTCACCACACCCATAAGGATGATCTTTTTCAGAAAGCCTTCACCATCTATGAGGAAGAAAGAATAAGGAGAGGGCTTCTGGACTTTGACGATCTTCAGATCGAAGTCCTCAGACAGTTTGAAGACGAGGCATTTCTGAAGGCGTTCCAGGATGCCCACAGTCATATCCTCATCGACGAGTTTCAGGACCTTGATCCCATACAGCTGAAGATCATCGAAAGGATTTCGGAAAACAGGCAGCTGTTCTGTGTGGGTGATGAAGATCAGTGCATCTATGCCTTCAGAGGATCAGACCCCAGAGGGATGATCGAGTTTGAAGAGATGTTCAAAGGGAAGAAGCTGTATCTGAAGTACGGAAAACATCGTAAACTATGCAGGAGAAGTGATACAGTTTAATGCCCTTCGAAACAAGAAGGAGCTTCTTGCAAGCAGAAAGGAAAAGCGTAAGATCACCAAGATCTTTCCTGAAAATCAGGAGCTCATGCTCATGGATATTGCCACAGACATCAAGAAGGATCAGTTCAGAAGCTATGCCATTTTATACCGGACAAACCGCGAGGGGATGAGGGTAAAAGAATTCCTGAGAAAAGAGAAGATCAGCTTCAGTTCACGGGACAGCTACAACTTCTTCAAAGGGTTCATCGCAAAAGATATTCTGGATTATCTGAGGGCAGCTTATCAGAATGACAGGGAAGCGTTCCTTCGCATCGCGAATAAACCCTACCGTTACATGTCGAAAACGGATATGAGAAGGATCGGTCTTGGAGAAGACATTCATAAGGTGCTCCTTGATCCATCAAAAAACAACTATTCACTCATCAAGTACAGGGAGTTTCTGAGAGATCTCTCCGGCATCAAAGGAAAGTCCACGGAAAAAGTGGTGGAATACATCGAGAAGGTCCTAGGCTACGAGGATTATCTCAGGACCTACGCCGAGCGTACGGGACGGGATGAGGAAGAGCTTTTTGAGGATCTTGATGAAATGAAGGAAGTGGCCGCATACTATGACAACCCCCTGGATCTTCTGACCGCTTCCGTGAAGGAACCCGAAACATCAGATGCGAAGCTTACCCTGTCAACGGTGCACGGCGTAAAGGGTCTTGAGTTTGACAAGGTCTATGTGATCAATGCGGTGGAAGGCTATATGCCCCATGGCGCATCCATGGAGAATCTGGAGGAAGAAAGAAGAATCTTTTACGTGGCCATCACAAGAGCCAAGGAAGAGCTCAATATCTATAGCCCAAGATTTATTCATGGAAAAGAGAGAAAAAGAAGCAGATTCGTACTATAATATAGGGTGATGCAAATCGATAACGTATTTAGTGGAAATGAATAGAATATAGGAGAAATTATGAGAATAGAAATTGGACCCAATGAAGCCGGTCAGAGACTGGACAAATTTTTAAGAAAGTATCTTAAGGATGTCCCTTTATCCGCAATATTTAAATCCCTGAGAAAAGGGGACGTCCGTGTAAACGGAGCAAAAGGCAAGGAAAAGATGTTCGTTGAAGTTGGAGATGTCATTGAGATCAAGTACATGTACTCCAATGCGCCAAAAGAAAAGAAGAAGGTCTATGATGTGGAGCCTGAGTTTAAGGTGACCTTTGAGGACGACAACATCCTTATGGTCGAGAAATGGCCTGGAATCCTTGTACACAAGGATAACGAAGGGGTAGATCCGACGCTTACCGATCAGGTGCTCACCTATCTTTTCAGAAAGGGCGAATACAATCCGGAAGAGGAAATGACGTTTTCTCCTTCACCGGTCAACCGCCTGGACAGAAACACTTCAGGAATCGTCATCTACGCCAAGAACTACGAAGCGCTGAAGACCCTGAACGAAATGATGAGAGACGGAAGAATCGTGAAGAACTATATGGCCATCGTCAAGGGCAGAATCAAAGACGGAGAATACCGCGCCTACATCGAGAAGAGAGAAGACAATAATGTGAGCAGCGTATCGGATACGCCAGGACCCATGAAGAAGGAAATCGCCATGACAGTCAGAACAGAAGAAAGTACAGGACAGTTTTCTCTGGTTGAGCTGAACCTTCTCACTGGAAGAAGCCATCAGTTGAGAGCGCATCTGGCTTCTCTTGGCAATCCCATCATCGGAGACAAGAAGTACGGTGAAAAGGAAATCAACAATTATCTGGCCAACAAGTATGAACTGCACTTCCAGTATCTCTATGCCTACAAGGTGACCTTCAAGAATCCGGACGGAAAGCTTGAATATCTGGGCAATAAAGTTGTGGCGGAAAAGCTTCCACCATTGTTTAAAAAGGTGAAGACGGATCTCTTCAAGTTCGATCTGTAAGCGGAGGTTCCCATGAAACAGCAGTCCACAGGTAAGGGCTTTGCCTACTTATCCATAGCAGAGCTCCTGGTTAAAATCATGTCGGTGGTTTATGTACCGCTGCTTGTCAGAATACTCGGCGACGTGGGTCACGGCATTTATGCCGTGTCCTACGAAGCGTTTACGCTGATTTATGTACTGACTAATGAAGGAATACAAAGAGGAATATCGAAGCTCATCTCCGAGCTTCATGCAAAGAACAATCCAAGGGATGCGCTAAGAGCCTTCAGACTGTCGAGGACGCTTCTTATCGGAGGCGGACTCTTTGCATCGCTTCTTCTCTTCTTTATGGCACCTCTGATCGCAAGAGCCTCAAGTACACCTGAAGCGGCTCTGTCCATCCGTTTCCTGGCACCTACGGTGCTGATTACGGCTGTTCTTTCTGCCTACAGAGGGTACTTTCTCGGAAGAAGCTATGTCTCGGCAAATGCGGTATCTAAGATCCTTGAGCAGCTCGTCAATGTGGCGGTTTCTTTAGGCGGTGCCTACTTCCTCATGAAAGTGGGGGTAGCGCTGGGCGTTGCCGGTGGTACCCTTGGTACCAGCGTGGGTGCTTTTGTGGCGGTTCTTCTTCTTGTAAGAGAATTTCACAAGGCGAAGCTCAACAAGGTCAAGAGAAAACTTCAGGATCCTGAGGCTTACCATCATACAAGCCAGGAGCTCATCAGAAAGCTTCTCTCGTATTCATTCCCCATCACCCTGTCTGCAGGAATGATCCATATCGGCGGATTCATCGATATGTTCATCGTGAACAACAGACTCCTTGATGCGGGACTGCTTTATGCCGCGGCAAAAACGGCTTTCAGCGAACTGACCCGGTTCAAGAATCTTCTTTTCGTGCCGAATACCATCGTTGTGGCGCTGGCCTCCGTTCTCCTTCCTGGAGTCGCGGCAGCCAATGCCCTGGGTGATACGGAGTCCGTGAAAAGAAAAATGAACTATGCGGTGAAGATGGTCTTTATGGTCACGGTGCCTTCCTTTGTAGGAATGACGGTGCTCGCAGGTCCCATCTATGATATTCTCTACCCGGGTAGGGGTGGAGTGGATCTTCTGCGCTACGGCTCCATTACGGTCATCTTCCTTGGGTTCATTCAGATACAGAATGTCATCTTCCAGGGACTAGGTAAATTCTACTGGGGAACCATCACCATGCTTGCAGGTATCCTGGCAAGGCTTCTTTTCAACTACATCCTTGTGGGTATGCCTGAAGTCAACATCATGGGTGCGCTGGTTTCAAACTTCCTGAACTACTTCCTTCCTTTTGTTGTGAATCACTATCTCATCACAAAAGTGCTGAAATACGATGTGAAGCTTGCAGTGAATGCAAAAGGACCGATAATATCCGCAGTGCTTATGGGTATCGTGATCTTTATTCTGGGCAGAGTGTTTGGCATGCTGGATCTGAGATATGCATTTGAGAGCATCCTGACGTTTGTGAACATCGGTATCGGAGCAGCAGTTTATGCGGTATCCATGCTACTTACAGGCGGAATCACAAGAGAAAATCTTCTGGAAATCAGTCCAAGAATCTACCGTATGATACCCGCTGGAATCAGAAGAAGAATGAGATAAAAACATCCTATAAAGACGCTATATTTTTTGTGTTTCAACGTAAAATACCATATAATGGTATTAAGACAATTGAAATCAATTATCAATTAGGAGAACACCGGTTTTCCGCAAACTGATCGTTGATTAAAGTATACAAAAGATAGGAGTTGTCGGATATGGAAGGAACATTCAACGATAAAAAGAAAAAAGGATTTGAAAATACATACGGAAAAGTACTGACAGGAATGATGCTTGCGGCCAATCCCTTCAAGAAGATGGCTTTCAAGACGCCATGTATGGTACACAGATTCATCAATATCCAGGCTGTGGTGATCCTTGAAAATGAAGGCTACGACAAAGCCGCGCATTTCTACAAGGCATTCATCAAGTCCCTTAATGAGGGGGCGACCTGGGCTGACCAGGACTTCAAGTCCATCAACCACTTTTACCACAACGAGAAGAAGAAGGGACTCTACGGATTTTCAGACGGACTGACAGAAGCTCAGCGCTACCGCGATCGTGCACTGTTTTATCTGGAGAAGGGAAATCTTGAACGTTCGGTATTTTATCTTGGCGTATTCTGCCATCTCTCCCAGGACATGACCGTACCACAGCATGTGAACAACAGGCTTCTGGACAGTCATAAATCCTACGAGACCTGGATCAAGAAGAAGATTTTTGCGGAAATCGACTATTCCGTGGACGAAGGCATCCTGAGGTTTGAAACTCTGGATGACTACATCAGAGAAAACGCGGTTGTTGCGAACTTCTACTACGAAAAGTACAAGACTATGGAAGATAAGGATCTCATGTATGAAACCTTATCCAAGAAAATGCTCACTGTGGCTCAGAATACAACAGCAGGACTACTTCTGGACTTTTACGAGCTGTATTATGAAAATGTATAAGGAAATATAAAATGAAAGTTTTACTTGCAGCGATCAATTCCAAATATATCCACACAAACATCAGTCTGAGATATCTTGAAAAGATTACAAAAGGACTTCCTGTCCTGACTGAACGTGTGGAGTTTACCATCAATGAACAGACAGACAGGATCCTGGAAGAAATCATAGAAAGAAAACCTGACCTAGTCGCTTTTTCAGTTTACATCTGGAATTTTGAACTGGTCAGGGAGCTTTCTGTGCTTATTAAGTGCGTAGATGAAAATATAAAGATACTGTATGGAGGACCTGAGGTCTCCTATGACAGCAAGAAACACCTGGAAATCATGTCGGGAGATTATATCATCCGCGGTGAAGGTGAACTTGCCTATGAGGACCTTATCGGTTCTCTTTTTCGTCATACAGAACTTAAGTCGGTCAAAGGCTTGACCTTTAGAAATGGAGATGAGATCATCATAAACCCTGATCGGGAAAAGATGGAGATGAGTCTTGTGCCTTATCCCTATGATGAGGAAGAGGATCTTAAAGGTAAGCTCAGCTATATTGAAGCCTCCCGAGGATGTCCTTACAGATGCAGCTACTGCTTATCCTCTTCTGAAAGAGATCTTCGTTTTCTTCCCTATGAGGAAGTCGTACGTCGCGTGGAGAAACTTCTTGAAATGGGTACAAGCGTTGTGAAGTTCATCGACAGAACGTTCAACATCCATCCGGATGCTTATGAAATATGGAAATATCTCATTTCCCTGGATACTGCCGTCACGTTTCACTTTGAAATCTCTCCCGATCTCATCAGGGAGGAGCACATCGCTCTTCTTAAAACCGCTCCTGTCGGGCGGATCCAGTTTGAGGTCGGCATCCAGAGCACAAAGCAGGAAGTGCTCCTTTCCATAAACCGCTTCATCGGATTCAGTAAGGTCCTGGAAAAGCTTCAGACACTGGTTACGCTGAAAAACATCCATAACCATATGGATCTGATCGCGGGTCTTCCCTATGACACCAAAGAAAGCTTCAAAGAGAGCTTCAATGACGTCTACAGCCTGAAGCCGGATATGCTCCAGCTGGGATTCTTAAAGGTCATCAAGGGCACACCCATGGAGAGGGATGCGAAGAAGTACGGCATCATCTACAGCCCCTATGCGCCTTATGAGGTTCTGAAGACCAGATGGATGGACTTTTCGGATCTTCGGAGCCTTCATCATACGGAGGAGGCCCTTGAAAGGTACTATAATTCCGGACGGTTCAAGGAGACGCTCTCCTATGTGCTCAGGGAAGAGAAGGATCCTTTTTCCTTCTATGAAAGCCTGGGCAGATTTACAGGAGAGAAGTACCCAGGCATAAGCTTCGGGGCCAAGGAGCAGTTTCTTCTTCTGCGTGATTTTTCAAGAAAATGGCTCGATATCGGGCAAGGTTCACCACAGGATGTGGTTCTGAATGAACTGCTGAAGTTCGACTGGCTCAGCGGAAACAAGAAGCAGTTTGTCCCGGGTTTTCTTGACAGAAAACTTCCAGAGAACAATGAGGAGAAGAGAAGAATATCCAAAGCGCTTGGCGTAAAAGTGCATGTGGAAATTTACAGTATAAATATCCTGCTTTATGCCGATAAAGGTATAGTGGACATGAATGAGACTCCGGTGTATTATGATGAAATAAACGGACAAATTATCAGGATTTAGTTGAATTATGTGCGAAACTGTCGTAAACTATAACCTATGTGGTATTCTTTAACTTATTAAATGATAAAGAATACACAAACCATTAACATAGAAGTTTTAAGGTTACCGTGTTAAAATTGTAGGGTAGTAAACGTATGCATAGTCGAGAAAAGTAATGAACGGGGGTGATAGGATGGCAAAAGAAGCATTGGACAAAGTAAGAGAAGCGGAAAAGAAAGCGCTTGAAATTACAGCAGAAGCTGGTCAGAAGGCCAGAGACATTAGACGTGATGCGGAAGTGCTCGCCGAAAAAAAATTCAGAGAAATCATGACCATGGGACAGAAAGAGTCTGACGCGTTAAAAGCAAAGGCAGTTAAGGAAGGGGAGACTCTTGCAGAGCCGATACTTGCAGACGGAAAAAACCAGGGAAGAAAACTGGAGACGCTTGAAGTCAAAGACCTGGGAAATGCGGTAAATATTATTATAGAGAGGATTGTGAAGGCAGATGGCAATCGTTAAGATGAGCAGCTTCAGCTTATTTACCTTCGACTCTGATCGGGACAGACTGCTGCAGGAACTGCAGAAGTTCGGATATGTTCATTTTACCGATCTTAGGGCTGACGCCGCTTTAGCGGAGGAAGGTCTTAAAACCCTCGAAACGCCTCCTGATCTCAGCCTCATCGACGAAAAGATCCAGAGCGTCAAGTACGCCCTTGATCTTCTTAAACAGTATGACGACAGAGAAACAGGCATGAAGGCGATGATAAAAGGTAAAAACAGCTTTACCTTCCAGGAACTGGAAGATAAGGTGGCCGGTTTTGATTATGATCCCATCATTTCAGAATTCAGGAAACTTACCGGGAAAACAGATCAGCTCAGTCAGGAAGAAATGAAGCTAAAGGCCTTAACTGAAGAACTTAGGCCATGGAAAAAACTGGATTATGAAGTCCGGTCCCTTAGAGATTTCAACTTCAGTGAAGTCTTTACAGGAACAGTCCCAAAGAAACTCCTGGATAAACTGAAGGGAGACATGGCACATCTTGAGGAAACTTACTTTGAAATATTGAGTGAGGGAAAAGATGAAGCCTACATCATCGGGATCACATCCACAAAAGAAAGAGAAGAGTTCAATGAAATACTGAGAAACAACAGCTACGGAAGTCTTTCCATTCCTGCAGAAGGAATACCTTCCGAAGAAATGGAGAAGGTCAGAAGAGATATCGAGGAGATCAAAGCCGAAAGAGCGAAGATCAGATCCGAAATCAAAGCCATGGCAAAGTATCTTCCTCAGTTTGAGGAAGTCTATGAGTATCTGCAGAACAGGAAACTGAGATACGCTGCAGAGACAAACTTCATGAAAACCGAGAATGTCAACGTACTTTCAGGATTTGTGCCCACCGATATGGTGGCAGAATTCAGAAAGTCTGTGGAGAACACTCAGAAGAATGCATTCTATCTTGAAGTCAGAGATGCCGGAAAAGAAGACGGGGACATACCGATCATGCTTAAGAACGGGAAGTTCACCGAAACCTTTGAAAGCCTCACCACCATGTACTCGCTCCCATCCTACGGAAGTATCGATCCTACACCATATTTTGCACCATTCTATTTCACGTTTTTCGGAATGATGGTCGCGGACCTTGCCTATGGGATCATCCTTTTCCTCATCATGGGTGCGGCACTCAAGTTCTTCAATCTGGATAAGGGAACAAAGCTTTTTGTGCGTTTCCTGTTCTACTTAAGCTTTAGTGTCATGGCATGGGGACTCATATACGGTTCGTTCTTCGGAGACCTTATACCGCTTCCGGCACTCATCTATCCAATGGAAGAGTATCAGACGCTCCTTGTCATTTCCATCATCTTCGGAGGAATCCACCTGTTCTATGCACTGGGTATCAAAGCTTATCTTGCCATTCGTGACGGTAAGCCGATGGATGCGCTGTTTGACGTTGGATTCTGGTATATGGCACTTATGGGTGCGATCGTATTCCTTCTGACTAATTTTGTCCCTCTGGCACCGATGGTGAAACCCATCGCCATGTGGGTCATGATTATCGGTATGGTCGGAATCATTCTGACCGGCGGACGTGAGAACAAATCTGTTGTCGGCAAGCTTGCCGGCGGATTCTACTCACTGTACGGCATCTCAGGATACATCGGAGACTTCGTATCCTATTCAAGACTGATGGCCCTCGGACTGTCAGGCGGATTCATCGCTGTTGCCATGAACATGATCATGAACATGCTCTTTGACATGGGTCCCATAGGGATCCTGCCGGGAATCATCATCTTTGTGTTCGGACAGCTGTTCAATCTTTTCCTTTCCGCACTGAGTGCATATGTTCATACCTCAAGACTGACTTATGTCGAGTTCTTCGGTAAGTTCTATGAAGGCGGCGGCAAGGCATTCAAACTATTCAGAAACAAGACAAAATACATAAACGTGGATTAAAATTTAGGAGGAAATTAAGATGAATTTTGGACAAGCATTAGTTGAAAACGGCGGAATAGTATTCGCGGTACTCGGTATCGCACTTGCGGTGCTTCTATCAGGCATAGGTTCTGCAAAGGGTGTTGGTATTGTTGGTGAAGCGGCTACAGGGCTGATCATAGAGGAACCTGAAAAGTTCGGTAAGTCACTTGTACTGCAGCTTCTTCCAGGTACACAGGGTCTTTACGGATTCGTTATCGGTCTGATGTCACTGGGATCACTTTCAGTAGACATGTCCATGCAGCAGGGGCTTTATATCCTCTTCGCATGTCTGCCGATCGCATTTGTCGGACTTTACTCAGCAATCTACCAGTCAAAAGTTGCAGCATCAGGTCTTGCAATCCTTGCGAAGAACGAAGAGCACTCAACAAAGGGTATCATCTACTCAGTAATGGTTGAAACCTATGCACTGCTTGCTTTCGTTATGTCCCTTATTCTTCTTTCTTCAGGTGGTTTCTAGGAAGTCAGAGGATTTTTCAAGAAAAAACCATAAAGGAAGTGAGTAAATGTCCAATCTGGAAAATCTAACAGAAAAGATTCTGGAAGAAGCCAAAAAGAAGGCGGAGAAACAGATCAGAGAAGCACAGGCTTTCAGTGAAGATACTGTTTCGAGAAAGATCAGAGAAGCGGAAGAGAAAAAAGCGAAACTTCTGGAAAAGGCGGCATTTGACGCCAATCTCCTTAAGGAACGTATGATCTCCAATGCCGAGGTCAACAGCCGCAATGAAGTGCTAAGAGGAAAGCAGAAGGTCATCGACATGGTGTTTGTCGAAGCCAAGAACAGGCTTCGTGACCTGCCGAAGGATGACTATATCAGATATCTGAAGAATACTTTATCCACACTCAACCTGAAGGGAACAGAAACTCTTCTGGTCAAGAGCGAATACAGAGATGAGATCAGGACCCTCGGTCTAGGTTTCAACATCGCCGATGAGACTGTGGATTCCGGTTTTCAGGTGAAGGACGAGAAAATATCTTTGAATTACAATTTCAGTGATATGGTCGACTTCTACCGCGATGAACTGGTCAAAGATGTAGCAAACACATTATTTAAGGAATAGGAGGGATTTCATGAACAGAATGGATTTTTCCCAAGCTGTCATCAGAATTAAAGTTCTTGAAAAGAAGCTCCTATCCCGTGCCAGGCTGGAGAGAATGGTGGATGCCAAGGATATGGACGAAGTGTTCAAGATTCTTGGTGAAACTGAATATCAGCAGCACTTAAGCAGTGCGGCAAGGGCTGAAGACTATGAGAACATCCTGTCAGGCGAGCTTAGACGAGTTTACGATCTGATGGATGAACTCACTGGGGAGAAAGTGATTTCTCAGCTTCTGTCCCTCAAGTATGATTATCATAACCTTAAGGTGATCATGAAGGAGAAGGTACTGGGCAGATCCCTTTCCCATCTCTATGTCCCCTATGGCACAGCGGATCTAAATAGATTAAGAACTGCTGCAGCTCAGGATGACTATTCCGATGTCAGCCAAAGATTTGGCGAAGCATTAAAAGATACCTGGAATGAGTTTGAAAAGAACAGCGATCCTCAGATGATCGACATCATTCTGGACAGACATTATTACAGGCATCTGCGTGCTCTGGCTGATGAGACAGAAATTCCCATGTTTATGGACTATGTCAGGAATCAGGTGGATTTCACCAACATCAAGACGCTGATCCGTGTGAAGAAAATGGATAAGGATATGAGATTCCTTGAAGAGGTCCTTCTGGACGGAGGAAGTATTTCAAGAGATAAGATTCTTTATTCCATCAATGATTCCCTGGACGCCATCCTGGAGAAATTCAGGAAGGAGAATATCGGAAGACCTCTTACAGAGGGACTTGAGGCATTCAGAAGGACAGGCAGACTAAGTGATTTTGAAAAGATCATCGACAACAGCCTCATGGAGGTCAATGCACCTTCAAGAAACATCGTCTTCGGACCGGAACCGCTGTTCTCGTATCTGCATGCCAAGGAAGCCGAAATCAAGGCGCTTAGAATCGTCATGGTTTCCAAAATCAATAAGCTTTCTCCAGAAGTAATCAGAGAAAGGTTGCGTGATTTATATGTATAAGATAGGTGTTATCGGAGACAAGGATTCCATCCTGCCATTCATGGCGCTTGGAATAGATGTATTCCCGGTAGTAGGACCGGAGGAAACCAGAAGAACCCTGGATACTCTGGCCGCCAAGAAATATGGCGTTGTGTTCATTACAGAACAGTCAGCTGTGCTCATTCCAGATACCATAGAAAGATACGTCAAGGAGCTGGTACCGGCGGTGATTCTCATCCCGAGCAACCAGGGCAGCCTTAACATCGGTCTTGACCGGATCAACAGGAATGTAGAGAAGGCTGTAGGTTCAAATATATTATAGAAGGAGCGCTCTAATGAAAGTCGGAAAAATAATTAAAGTGTCCGGCCCCCTTGTTGTTGCAGAGGGTATGGATGAAGCCAACGTCTATGACGTGGTTCAAGTTTCAGATAGAAAGCTCATTGGTGAAATAATCGAAATGAGAGGCGACAGGGCTTCCATCCAGGTATATGAAGAAACAACTGGAATCGGACCTGGCGAACCTGTTTATACCACAGGGGAACCTCTTTCCGTTGAACTGGGACCAGGACTGATTGAGGCCATGTTCGACGGTATTCAGAGACCTCTGAATGCTATTATGGAACGAGTGGGTGATTTTCTTGAAAAGGGTGTAGATGTAAACTCACTCAGCAGAGAAAAACTATGGAAATTTACACCGACCGTAAAAGTCGGTGATGAAGTCTCCCAGGGAGATGTCATCGGAACGGTACAGGAAACTTCAATTGTTCTTCATAAGATCATGGTGCCATTTGGCGTAAGTGGTGTGGTGAAGGAAGTGAAAGAAGGAGAATTTACAGTTGTTGATACCGTATGTGTGCTGGAATCAGGCAAGGAGCTGACCATGCTTCAGAAATGGCCTGTAAGAAAGCAGAGAGGGTACATCAACAAGATCAATCCGGATGAGCCGCTCATCACCGGACAGAGAGTCATCGATACATTCTTCCCGATTACAAAGGGAGGAACTGCTGCAGTTCCAGGTCCTTTCGGATCAGGTAAGACTGTTGTTCAGCATCAGCTGGCTAAGTGGGCGGATTCAGAGATCGTTGTCTATGTAGGATGCGGTGAACGCGGAAACGAGATGACAGACGTTCTTCTTGAGTTCCCGGAAATCATCGACCCTAAGACCGGCGAATCCCTGATGAAAAGAACAGTACTCATCGCCAACACATCCAATATGCCTGTTGCGGCGAGAGAGGCTTCCATCTATACCGGTATCACCATAGCTGAGTATTTCAGAGATATGGGTTACAGCGTAGCCATCATGGCTGACTCCACTTCAAGATGGGCAGAGGCTCTTAGAGAAATGTCCGGAAGACTTGAAGAAATGCCTGGTGATGAAGGATACCCAGCATACCTTGGTTCAAGAGCGGCTGAGTTCTATGAGAGAGCCGGTAAAGTCAACTGCTACGGCAAGGACGACAGAGTCGGCGCACTGACCATCATCGGAGCAGTATCCCCTCCAGGAGGAGATATTTCAGAGCCGGTTTCCCAGGCTACCCTTAGAATCGTAAAAGTGTTCTGGGGCCTTGATGCAAGTCTTGCCTACAGAAGACATTTCCCAGCAATCAACTGGATGAATTCCTACTCCCTCTACCAGTCAAAGGTTGACGGATGGATGAACAGTAATGTAGATGTGGAATTCTCCGCAAACAGAGTAAAAGCCATGGCGCTTCTTCAGGAGGAATCCTCACTACAGGAAATCGTATCAGAGAAGACTTCCTTCAGCAGAATGCTTTCCATGAGCAGGATACCTATGCATCCCTGCCTAAGCAGAACCTGATGCTCGAGCTTGTTCTTCATTTCTATGATGAAGGCCTAAGAGCACTGAAGAACGGGATCTATCTGAGCGACCTCATCAACCTGGAAGTAAGAGACAGAATTGCAAGAGCTAAATATCTTGAAGAAAAGAATATCGGCAAAATGACTGAAATCATGAAAGAACTGACTCAGGTCATCGATGATCTCATCGCGGAAGGAGGTATCCTGAATGCTTAAAGAATACAGGACAGTTACTGAAGTTGTAGGACCTCTGATGGTCGTCGAAGGCGTTGAAGGCGTCAAGTATGAAGAGCTCGTGGAAATCGAACTTCAGACGGGCGAGAAGAGAAGAGGACGTGTACTGGAAATAGATGGCGACAAAGCCATGGTCCAGCTGTTTGAAGGATCAACAGGAATCAACCTCAAGGGAACAAAAGTCAGATTCCTTGGTAAGCCGCTCGAACTGGGCGTATCCGAGAGCATGATCGGCCGTATCTTCGACGGACTGGGCAGACCTAAGGATGGTGGTCCTGAGATCATCCCTGAAGAGAGAAAGGACATCAACGGTGTTCCGATCAATCCCGTTGCAAGAAACTACCCTTCAGAGTTCATTCAGACAGGAATCTCTGCCATAGACGGACTGAATACACTGGTCCGTGGACAGAAGCTTCCCATATTCTCCGGATCAGGTCTTCCCCATGCAGAGCTTGCC
>DAMDIS010000004.1:22624-23288 GCA_032100885.1 Proteiniclasticum sp. | reverse complement strand
ACATCACAAACTATGCTGAAGCTCTTCGAGAGACCTCAGCTGCAAGAAAGGAAGTTCCAGGAAGACGTGGATATCCTGGTTACCTTTATACCGACTTATCCACCCTGTACGAAAGAGCGGGAAGAATCAAGGGCAGAGCCGGATCCATCACTCAGATTCCGATCCTGACCATGCCTGAAGACGACAAGACACATCCGATTCCCGACCTTACAGGATACATCACAGAAGGGCAGATCATCCTTTCAAGAGATCTCTACAAGAGAGGAATAGAACCGCCAATAGACGTTCTGCCATCTCTTTCAAGACTGAAGGATAAGGGTATCGGCCGAGACAAGACAAGAGAAGACCACGCAGATACCATGAATCAGCTGTTCGCGGCTTATGCAACAGGTAAGGAAGCCAAAGAGCTCTCCGTAATCCTGGGTGAATCTGCACTTTCAGAATCCGACAAGGCATTCGCAGATTTTTCCGATGCGTTCGAAAAGAGATATGTCAGTCAGGGATATGAGACCAACAGAGAAATCACAGATACTTTAGATCTTGGATGGGAACTGCTGACGATCCTGCCAAGAAATGAGCTGAAGAGGATAAGGGACGAATACCTTGAAAGGTATATGCCTAAGGAAGCCGAAGGAGTTGAGTAACCATGGCAACACTTAATGTT
>DAMDIS010000004.1:17326-22614 GCA_032100885.1 Proteiniclasticum sp. | reverse complement strand
AAGGCAAGACTGGTTACTGCTACTCGCGGACACAAACTCCTGAAAGACAAGCAGGACGAACTCATGAGGCGTTTTATCGAGATGATCAGGAGAAACAAGACTCTGCGTGAAAATGTGGAGAAGGAACTGATTGCAGTATTCAAGGAGTTTCTCGTCTCTTCGGCCATCATGAGTCCTGAATTTCTGGAAGAAGCTGTTGTGCTTCCTAAGGAAGAGATCACAGTGGACATCAGAAAAAAGAATGTCATGAGTGTTAATGTACCGGTAATGAACTTTGTCAGAAAGCTCGCTGAGGATCCTGGAAGCATCTATCCTTACGGATATGCCCAGACCTCATCTGAACTTGATGATGCCATCTCCAGGCTGTATGCAATTATGCCTCAGCTGCTGGATCTGGCTGAAGTGGAAAAGTCATGCCAGCTTATGGCTGACGAAATCGAAAAGACCAGAAGAAGGGTAAACGCCCTGGAATACAGGACGATCCCAGAGCTTAAGGAAACCATCAAATTCATCAGAATGAAACTTGATGAAAATGAAAGAGGAACCATCACAAGGCTTATGAAGGTCAAGGATATCATTCAGAAGGGCAAGTAAGTTAATCTAAAAAAAAGGAGAGGGCAGAAGTAGTCATACTTTTGAACTCTCCTTTTCAGATTTTACTCTTAATCTATACAGAATTATGTTATTATAGTAGTACATTCGATATCACCGGACATGTTAAAAATTAAATAAATAGAGGATTTTTGCAGTAATTTCAATAAATAATCAAGGCTTATATTACGAATTATCAAACAATTGGAGGATTCAATGGACTATTTGAATAAGAATATCGCACGAAACCTGAAGAGGATAAGACTGGTTAAGGGTCTCAGCCTGGATAATGTGGCCGAGCAGACAGGGGTCAGCAAGTCCATTCTTGCCCAGATCGAAAGAGGAGAAGCGAATCCGACAATAGGAACCGTTGAGCGTATCATAAGCGGTCTGAGAATCAGCATAACAGAGCTGACAGAGGACAACAGCGTGCTGAACAAGATTGTATCGGGAAGTTCTCTGGAACCGCTGAAAAAGCAGAAGGGCGCCTTCTCGGTCTATAACTACTTTCCATTTGAGGAAAACCGTTCTTTCGAAATCTACTGGATTCATATCAGTCCCGGCAAAGAATACAGAACTGGAGGTCACGGCATCAGCACCGAGGAGTATATCATGCTCTATGAGGGTGAGCTGCTCATCCTTGAGAATGAAGAAAGCATCACGCTTCATGAGGGTGATGGCCTGAGGCTGTCCACTGAACAGGAACATACCTATGTAAATGTAGGAGATAAGGAAGCAGGTCTCATTCTCGTATTTTCATGGCTTAAAATGTGAAATCAGTCAGTACTCAAGTTAATTATATAACAAACTGTCAAAATTGTGTGCGACTTATTGTTCAAATGTTTGACATAACGAACAAACGAAGGTATGATTTTTTCATGAATCATACTTTTTTTGTCCGGAAAAAAAAGGTATGAGATCGGGTCTTCGTTTTCTTTTCTCATCACAAAAAGCATATCCAGGATGGAGATGCCGCTAAAAAAGAAAAGAAAACATTATTTTTAAACGAGATGTAATCGTTTAAATTCTTACGCGTTTCGACCTATCTGCTTCTTGTTCTATTCAATTAAATTGGGGAAGTGATGAACAACAATGAATGAAAAACAGAATTCAAAACCAGTAGAGACTCAGGAATTCAATAAAGTACTGAATAAATTCGATATTTTTGCCATAGCATTCGGCGCGATGATCGGTTGGGGCTGGGTCATCATGGCAGGAATCTGGATCATGAGAGCCGGATCCTTCGGCGCCATGTCTGCGTTTGCTGTGGGCGGAATCATGGTCATCTTTGTAGGACTGACCTATGCGGAGCTAACCTCTGCCATTCCTGAAACGGGTGGTGCACATGTCTTCTCACATCGCGCCTTCGGACCGAATGTATCCTACATCTGTTCATGGTCACTGATTCTAGGTTATGTGGGCGTGGTCGCTTTTGAATCCGTCGCATTTCCGACAGTCGTGCAGTATCTGTTTCCGAACTTTCTGAAGTGGAAGCTGTATACCATAGCAGGATATGATGTCTACCTTACCTGGCTCCTTACTGGAATCATTGCAGCGGGGCTTATCCTGTATCTGAACTATAAAGGGACAAAGGATGCCGCGAAGCTTCAGAATATCCTGACCATTGCAATCTTTGTCATCGGCGTGACACTCATCGCCGCAGCGGTTGTCAAGGGAGACGCCGCAAACCTGAAACCTTTCTGGAATAATGGTGCAGGAGGCATATTCGCCGTTGCAATCATGACACCTTTCATGTTTGTAGGATTTGATGTCATTCCCCAGGCGGCGGAAGAAATCAATGTCCCTTACAAGGAAATCGGAAAGATCATGATCCTGTCCATCGTACTTGCGGCATCATGGTATATCCTCATCATCCTCGCAGTGTCGCTCATCATGACCTATCCTGAAATGGATTCGTCTCTTCTTGTCACTGCTGATGCCAATTCCACAGCCATGGCCAATGTCCTGGTTATCGGTGGTCTTGCGGGAATCATCACCAGCTGGAATTCATTCTTCATGGGCGGATCAAGAGCGATCTACTCCATGGCTCATTCCAAGATGCTGCCTAAAGCACTTGGTGAACTTCACCCAGTGAACAGGACACCAAAGTGGGCAACGATCCTGATCGGAATCATCGCCATGGCTGCACCTTTCTTCGGCAGACAGATGATGGTCTGGCTGACCAATGCAGGAGGAGCGGCAATCGTTCTTGCCTACTTCATCGTAGCCTTGTCCTTCCTGAAGCTGAGAAAATCAGAGCCCGATCTTGTTCGCCCCTATAGGGTGGCAAACGGCAGGCTGGTCGGCTTCGGTGCAGTATTCATGAGTGCATTCATGCTTGCCTTATATCTCCCGGGTATGCCTGGCGGAGCGGGACTGACTATGCCTGAGATCATCATACTCACCTTCTGGACACTTCTTGGCGGATTCTTCTACATGAATGCCAAGAGAACCTATTCCGACTTCGGTGTAAGGTATGCAAAAGAAAAGACTGAGCCGGAAGCGGACGCAGAACCGGAAGTGGTCTGAAATAAAAGCGTGAGAAACAGAGAATGAACGGATCAAATACAAAATTTATGGAGGTTTGAAAATGAGACTTAAAAATACAGGATTATCCGCACAGGATTTAAAAGATATGGTTGGAAAATACATGATCGAAACTTATGAGCGTTTTGACTTCATCGCTGAAAGTGCCAAGGACATGTATCTCTACGACGAGAACGGAGAAGCTTATCTTGATTTCTACGGCGGTGTTGCGGTAAACAGTGTCGGTAATGTCAATGAGAAGGTTCTGGAAGCCATTAAGGACCAGGCAGCTGATATCATGCATACCTTCAACTATCCCTACACCATTCCTCAGGCGCTTCTCGCGAAGTTCATCTGCGATCATATCGGAATGGACAAGATCTTTTTCCAGAACTCTGGAACAGAAGCCAATGAAGCCATGATCAAGCTTGCAAGAAAGTACGGTACCGATCATTTCGGCCCTGAAAGATATCAGATCGTTACAGCCAAGAAGGGTTTCCATGGCAGAACCATGGGTGCACTGTCGGCTACTGGTCAGCCTGATTCGGTTCTTCATAACGGTTTCGGGTCACTTCTGTCAGGATTCAAGTATGCGGAGTTCAACAATCTCCAGGCTTTCAAAGATGCCTGCGATGAGCACACCATCGCCATCATGATCGAACCGATTCAGGGCGAAGGCGGGGTTCACGCCGCCACTCAGGAATTCATGGAAGGATTAAGAGCATTCTGTGATGAAAAGGGCATGCTTCTGCTTCTTGATGAAATCCAGACCGGATGGGGAAGAACAGGCAGCCTAATGGCCTATCAGGGCTATGGCGTACAGCCGGACATCGTCACCATGGCAAAAGCAATGGGCGGCGGAATGCCGATCGGCGCAATGTGTGCATCGGACAAGGTTGCAAAGTCCTTCGGTATGGGCTCACACGGCTCTACCTACGCAGGACATGCACTGGCGTGCGCAGCATCCTATGCAGCATGCAACGAGATCGTGGACAGGAATCTTTCAAAGAACGCCAGGGAAATGGGCGACTATTTCATGGAAAAGCTTGCTACACTGCCTAATGTGAAGGAAGTCAGAGGCAAGGGACTGCTCATCGGTGTTGAATTTGACGCTGATGTGGCTCAGGAGATCAAGCATCACTGCATCGACAAGAAGCTTCTTCTTACCGCCATCGGCAAAAGAATCATAAGAACCATTCCGCCTCTGGTCCTGACAAAAGAAGATATCGACAAGGCTTTCGATATTCTGAAGGAATCAGTAGAAGAAGTCTATGCACGGAATGAAAGCAGCGAAGAACTTCTCGTAGTGAATAAGTAGGGGGATGGATATGGATAACAAGACATTTTTTGATGAAATGCTGGCAAAGGGAAGAGAAGCGCAGAAAGCGTTTGAACAGTTTTCCCAGGAAGATGTGGACAAGGCTGTAAGAGCCATCGGTAAGGTCGTATACGACAATGCTGATGAGCTGGCAAAGATGGCTGCAGAAGAGACAGGTATGGGCAAGTACGAAGACAAGATCGTAAAGAACATGGGAAAGCCAAAAGCTGTATGGAACAAGCTTAAAGGCGTAAAGAGCAGAGGCATCGTTGCCTATCATGAAGAAGACGGTCTGGTGGACGTAGCAAAGCCTATGGGCGTCATCGGTTGCGTGACACCGACGACAAATCCTACCATGACACCGGTGCATAATGCCATGATCGCCCTAAAGGGCGGAAATGCCGTCATCATCAGTCCGCATCCAAGATCAAAGAAGACAACGGCCAAAACCGTCGAATACATGAGACAGGCACTCAAGGATGTGGGTGCTCCTGAAGATCTCATCCAGAACATCGATGAGCCAAGTCTTGAACTTTCACAGATGACCATGGAGAGGTGCGACGTGTGCATCTCCACCGGAGGACCTCAAATGGTAAAATCTGCCTACTCTTCAGGAAAACCGGCCTTCGGTGTAGGACCTGGAAATGTGCAGTGCCTCGTGAATCACGATGCGGATCCTCATGACTATGTGCCTAAGGTCGTCAAGGGCAGAACCTATGACAATGGTGTGCTGTGCACCTGTGAGCAGAGTCTTATCCTTCCTCAGCATCTTCATGATCAGACAGTGGAGATGCTTGTAGCGAGCGGCGGACACTTCATCCATGAACCACATGAAGTGGATGCACTAAGAAGC
>DAMDIS010000004.1:16420-17238 GCA_032100885.1 Proteiniclasticum sp. | reverse complement strand
TGATGGTTGCCATAGACAAGACCGGTAAGGACGAGTACCTTGCAAAGGAAAAACTTGCCCCCGTACTTGCAGTCTACAAGTACAACGACTGGAAAGACGCTGTAGACATCGCTGTGGACAATCTGAACCATGAAGGTGCAGGTCACAGTGCGGTGATTCATTCAGACAGTACCGAGGATATCGAATATGCATCGCTCAGACTTCCGGTTTCAAGAATCGGAATCAAAATGGTCGGTTCATCAGGACTGGGCGGCGGATTCGACAACGGTCTGAATCCCACGGCAACACTTGGATGCGGATCCTGGGGAAACAACTCCATATCCGAGAATCTCTGGTGGAACCATCTGGTTAATATGAGCAAGATCGCTTATCTTCTTCCTGACAAAAAGATTCCTACAGATGAAGAAATCTGGAATTAGGAGAAATCTATGATTAGAACATTTGACAGTCTCATAAATAAAGTGAAAGAGGGCAGGCCGCAGATTTTATCTGTGGCTGTGGCCCAGGATGAAGATGTGCTTTCATCCGTAAGAATGGCCTACGACAGAGAAATCATAAAAGGGGCATTCCTTGTGGGGGATGAATCTGAAATCAGAAGGATTGCAGAGGAAGCCATGATCGATCTTTCCCCGTTTGACATCATCCATGAAGAGGACAAGGCAAAAGCCTGCCACGTGGCGATCGGACTTGTGAGAGACAGGAAAGCGGGTCTGCCCATGAAGGGATTCGTGGATACCTCAGTGGTCCTTAAGGCTCTTCTTGACCGTGAGAACGGCATGAGAACAGAGAAGCTGATCAGTCATGTGGGCGTCCTTGAA
>DAMDIS010000004.1:15064-16410 GCA_032100885.1 Proteiniclasticum sp. | reverse complement strand
CTCCTAAGCGATTCAGCCATGACCATAGCACCTACACTGGAAAATAAAGTGGACATCATAAACAACACTGTAGAGATCGCCCATGCCCTAGGCATAGAAGAGCCCAAGGTTGCCGTTCTCTGCGCTGTGGAAAAAGTGAACACCAAAATGCCCTGCACAGAAGATGCAAAGGTTCTGACGAAGATGAACGAGGAAGGGAAGATTGCAGGATGCCTGGTCAAAGGACCTCTGGCTCTTGATAATGCCGTTTCTCCGGCAGCCGCCATGCACAAAGGAATCGAGCATCCAGTGGCTGGACATGCGGACATTCTCATTGCACCGACCATTGAAGCGGGCAATCTTCTGAACAAATCCATGGAGTATTTCGCAAGAGCCGAGAAAGCAGGCGTCATTACGGGAGCGAAAGTACCGCTCATCCTGACTTCCAGAGCTTCATCTGAAATCTCAAAGATGAATTCCATCGCACTGGGTGTCCTGACTGTACAATACCGATCGGAGGAATAACAAGATGTACAAGTTTCTTATCATAAATCCAGGTTCAACTTCAACAAAAATCTCCGTCTACCACGACGACAAAGAGGTGGCGGTCAAAAACATCAGTCATTCAGCAGAAGTCATCCATCAGTTTCCCGGGATCTATGATCAGTTCGATTTCAGACTGGAGCTTCTGGAGAAGGAAATTGTGCACTTCGGTGTGGATCTTGATGAATTCACCGCGATCATAGCAAGAGGCGGAAACATGAAGCCTGTTGTGGGCGGTACCTATAGGGTCAATGAGGAAATGCTCAAGGATCTCAAAATCGGGGTCATGGGGCAGCATGCCTCAAACCTTGGTGGCGGGCTTGCCCATGCCATTGCCTCAAAGCATGGACTGAATGCCTATGTGGTGGATCCTGTCATCGTGGATGAATTCGAGCCACTGGCCAGAGTTTCGGGATCACCGCTCATCAAAAGAAAATCAAAGGATCACCCTTTAAATCAGAAGGCCATCGCAAGAGCGGCAGCCGAAGATATGGGCGGAAAATATGAAGACTTCAACTTCCTGGTTGCTCATATGGGCGGAGGGATATCCCTAGGTGTCCATAAGAAGGGCAGAATCATCGACGTGAACAACTGCCTTGACGGTGACGGACCTTTCTCTCCTGAGCGCTCCGGCGGCATGCCTTTCGGATCCCTTATGGATCTGTGCTTTTCAGGTAAATATACCAAAGAGGAACTCCGAAAGCAGTTTGTGGGCAAGGGAGGCCTTGTGGCATACCTTGGCACCAATGATGCCAGAGAAGTGGTGAAAAGAATAAAGGACGGAGACGAGTATGCCAAGTATATCTATGAGGCTATGGCCTATC
>DAMDIS010000004.1:14412-15041 GCA_032100885.1 Proteiniclasticum sp. | reverse complement strand
AAGGAAATCGGAGCAGGTGCAACGGTTCTTTCCGGAGAGGTGGATGCCATTCTTCTTACCGGAGGACTTGCCTACGATGATATGCTCACAGGATGGGTCACAAATCGAGTGAAGTTCATCGCACCAGTTAAAAAGTATCCGGGCGAACACGAGATGAAAGCCCTTGCAAGAGGCGTCATGAGAGTCCTTGACGGCACGGAGGAGGAAAAAATCTATCCGAATCCTGAACCTGCTGATAAAGAGCATTTTGAAAAGAAGGTAGTTTGATATGACATTTATGCATTATTTCGGCGCACTTCTGGTGCTCATCCTCATCGTCATGGTCGGAATGTTTTCCGGCAGGCAGGTGAAGTCGGCGAAGGATTTTTCAGACGGCGGACGAAAGGCCAGTTCCGGTATGGTCATGGGCGCACTCATCGGCACCCTTGTCGGTGGCGCATCCACCATAGGAACTGCTCAGCTTGCTTTTACCAGCGGATTTTCCGCCTGGTGGTTCACCCTTGGCGGAGGCATCGGCGTACTTCTTCTTGGGGTCGTATTCTCAAAACCTCTTTATGAGAGCGGAATCAGCACCATGCCCCAGATTCTCACCAGAGAATATGGAAGAGAATCTGCAACCCTTGCCGCAC
>DAMDIS010000004.1:0-14402 GCA_032100885.1 Proteiniclasticum sp. | reverse complement strand
GCATCGTATCCCAGATCCTTTCGGGTGTTGCGCTCATCACAGCGGTAAGCGCTGCGATTTCACCGACTGCGGCCACCATCATCACCATACTCCTTATGCTTGCCTATGTGGTTTTTGGGGGTGCACTTGGCGCAGGGTATGTGGGCATCGCGAAAACCGTCATCATGTATCTGTCCGTTGGGATATGCGGCTTTGTCGCCGTAAAGCTCATGGGTGGAATAGGAACGTTCCTTAGTTCACCACTTCTGCCGAAAGAGCAGTATTTCAACCTCGTCGGCAGAGGTGCATCCATAGATCTGGGCGCTGGCCTTTCACTGGTTCTTGGCGTACTGACCACACAGGCGTATATCCAGGCAGTGATCTCTGCAAAGAGCCTCAAGATCTCGAGAAAAGGCATATACCTCTCTGCTTTCCTGATTCCGCTCATCGGCATCGCGGGAATATTTGTCGGAATGTATATGAAGCTGAACTATCCCGATATCCAGTCAAAGCTTGCGCTTCCTCTGTTCATCCTTGAAAAAATGCCTCCTCTTGTTGCCGGCATCATGCTTGCGACGCTGCTGGTGGCGCTGGTGGGCACAGGGGCTGGTGTGGGGCTTGGCATAAGCTCAGTCTTCTATAATGACCTTCTGAAAGTCTATTCGAAGAAGAAACGCAGTGACAAAGAGGCGCTCGCCATGACAAGAGGAATCCTTATCATGGTTCTGCTCCTTTCCGCACTGGTCAGCATGGGCGATATGGGCGGATTCATTCTCTCCTGGAGCTTCATGTCCATGGGTCTTAGAGGCGCAGTTGCCTTCGGTCCGATGGTTGCCGGGATCTTCTTCCCTGGAAGGATCCACAGATACTATGCCATCACTGCCATCATCATGGGACCGGTCATTACGCTTTTTGGAAAGTTTGTTCTTCCACCGACGTTTGATCCGCTGTTCCTTGGTGTGCTGGTATCCATTCTCATTCTCGTAGCCGGGTATTTTGCCCGCAGAAGCGGTCTTGAAAAAGACAGCGCCAAAGAAGAGAAGCTGTCCAATCTAAGCTAGGGAAACCTTTTGAAGTGCTCAAAGCTGCATGAAAGCTGCAGCTTTGAGCACTATTTTGTTAGAAAACCATTAACATCCTGGCAATCTTTCTTTATCCGTCCAAATATTTCTTGAATAGTGAGATGAAAGAATGATATCATCTAAGTGTGATAGGAGTTGATTAATATGGAAGAAAGCAGAATCCTTAAATTCAAGGATGAAGACGGGAATGTCGTGGAACTGGAAGCCGTTGCCGAAATCTATCTGGAAAAGCAGAAATATCTGATTCTCGCACCGCTTGATGAAGAAAGTGAAGATGAGTTTGTCTATCGTGTTGATGCAGATCAGGATGGTAAGGAGGAACTCAACGCTATCGACAGCGATGAAGAATTCATGGCAGTTAAAAAGGAATACAAAAATCTATTATATGGTGAGGGTGGAAGAGATGAATAAAGAAAGTATTATACAGTATCTTGAAAATAACGGACTCACAGATATCGATATCCTGAAGGATGAAGAAGGCCTCGTGGTTGCTACTGGCTACTATGATTTCGATGACGATGAAATGGAAGCAGGAAAGGCCTATGCAAAGGATCAGGTTGTTGAAGACGATGACGAGTCGGTATATACCGACTATCTGATGAACTACCTTGTTGATCTTGCTGTGGACAATATCGGAGAGATCATGGAAGAGTTCATCGAAGAAGAAGGTATTGATGCACAGTACCTGACCTATGAGATGGATCAGGATGAAATCGAGAGTATTCAGGTTGCCATGCTGTTCTCCAAGGGAGACTTTGACAGCGACCTTGAAGATATTCTTGACGAGCTGGAAATGTAGAAAAGACCCACTCTGTTAACGGAATATTGGGAATATTCAGGAGAGCCCGTGTTGAAAAATACGAGAAATGTGTTATAATAAGGTTAAATAAGATCCTGAAATGTACGTGTAGCCTATATATTCAACCTACATTACAAATCCGGGATTGCTAATAGAGAAAATGATATCAGACTTTAAAGGTAGCTACCTATTCCTAGGATCATAAGTAGATAAACAGTTTTCTTGAGGCGAACCCACCTGCTTAGGGCAGGTATGGATTAATAGGTGAACGGCATGTCGGGAAACTTAAATGATTATAATTGCTCTGCTTCCCAGCAGAGCAATTTTCATATTTTGGAGGTAATATCAGAATGAATGACATTCCACACGATGAACTCGTGGCAAAAATCAATGAATTTACAAAATTATCAAGAGAAAGAAAGCTGACTTCAGAAGAAGAAAAAGAAAGAAAGAAGTTTAGAGACGAATACCTGGCAAGAATCCGCAGCAGCATGAGGAGCAATCTTGATGGGGTAGAATATAAAAAGAAATAGGGGGGAAAATGATGTCAGTTAAAGTGAGGAACCTCATCAAGGACTTTGATCTGGAAGTCCTCTGTGAGGGCGCCATCAACAGTGAAATGACCATCAATGATATCAACAGGCCGGGACTTCAGCTGGCAGGTTTTTACAACTATTTTTCGAAGGACCGCGTGCAGGTCATCGGTATGGGCGAATGGAGCTTTCTGGATGAGCTTATTCCGGCACTGAGAGAAAAAAGAGTCGAGAAATTCATGTCCTATGACATTCCCTGCGTGATCATCACAAGAAATCTGGATCCCCATGAGGAGCTTATGGTGGCCGCAAAAAGAAACAAGAAGTGGATTCTTCGTACGAAGCTGTCCTCAACCATCTTCATTTCACGGCTCACCATGTATCTTTCAAACGAAATCGCGCCTGAGACCAGGCTCCATGGAACACTTGTGGATATCTACGGCATGGGCGTGTTCATCACAGGAGTCAGCGGTATCGGTAAGAGCGAAGCGACCCTTGAGCTGCTGAAAAGAGGCCACAGACTGGTGGCAGATGATGCAGTGGATATCCGGGCTGTTGAAGGTGTCCTAAGAGGAAGATGTCCTGAGATCACCTTCGGGATGATGGAGGTCAGGGGACTGGGCATCATAGACGTTTCAGCCCTATACGGACTGTCCACCATGATTCCGAACAAGCGTATCGACTTCATCATTCATCTTGAGCACTGGAGAGATGACGGAGACTATGACAGACTGGGCATGGACGAGTTTGAGGAGATTCTTGGCGTCAAGGTGAAGAAGCTTGTGGTACCAGTGAGAAGCGGACGTAATATCTCCATCATTATCGAAGCGGCAGCTGCAAACTACAGATATTCAAGGATATCGAAAGTATCCCCAGCTGAAGTCATCGATGAACGGATGAGAGATGTGGCCAAGAGGAATGCTACGGATGAAATGGACCTATAACCCTTCGCATCTAACGGGATTCGGAATTGCACTTGAATTTATTCTGATTTTAAACTATAATTAAACTAAATTAAAATCATTATAAATAGAGGTGAAAAACATGGTAGTAAACAATATTGATGTTTACCTCAGAGAAAAAGGTGTAAAACCCTCATACCAGAGAAAAAGAATATTCGAATATATGATGAACAATCTCAATCACCCTTCCGTAAATGACATTTACGAGGCGCTGATCAATGAGATTCCCACATTAAGCAAAGCGACGGTATACAATACGATGAATCTCTTCCTTGAGCATAAACTCATCGAAGTGCTGCCCATCGATACCAACGAGGCGAGATACGATGTGTTCAATCCGAAGGAACATGGACATTTCAAATGTGATGTCTGCGGCAATATTTTTGATGTGAACATCAAAATCAATGTGGAAGACATTTCGGATGATCTGGCCGGTTTTAAAGTCGACTCTGAGATATACAACTTCCGTGGCACATGCAAAGCGTGTCATGAAGGAAGAAATAGAGATCAGGCCATCTAACAGATGGAATAAGAAGATTACAGGAAGCAGAAATCAGATTTCTGTTTCTTTTTTTTGCCGAAATTCGTGAGGGATTCTGATGAAAGAGTGATGTTCATCAGAAATTAAGACGAATTACAGACCTTCTTTATTTGGCTGGAGGATAAATTGTGATAAAGTGGATAGTAATGGAAGAATTTCCTGAATTCCACGGAAAAGAAATTCAGGAAAGACAGGAAGGAGAAAATGAAATGAACAGGATACTGCTTGTGGAAGACGACAGTGCGATTGTCAAAAACCTTGTGGATATACTTCAGAGAGAAGGCTTTTCTGTGGATACCGCAACCGGTCAGAGCGATGCCATGGAACTTCTTGAGAAAGAGAGGTATGATCTGTGTCTTCTTGATATCTCACTGAAGGAAGGGAACGGCTTTGCTGTCTGCAGGGCCATCAAGGATAAAGATGACACCCCGGTGATCTTTCTTACGGCATCAGGGGATGAGTACAGTGTGGTTGCGGGCTTTGACATGGGCGCCGATGACTACGTGAAGAAACCGTTCCGGCCAAGAGAGCTGATTTCAAGAATCAGAAGTGTTCTCAGGCGTACCGGTAAGCATCAGTCGGTCATCGAGATTGAAAACCTGTCTGTGGATTCGGTGAAGGGCGTAATCAGAAAGAGGGGAGAAGAGATCTTTCTTTCCGCTCTTGAGTACAGGCTTCTCCTTGTGTTTCTCAATCACCGGGGAATGGTCCTTTCAAGGTCAAAGCTCCTTGAGGAAATCTGGGACATTGCAGGAGATTTTGTGAACGACAACACCCTTACGGTATACATCAAGAGACTGAGAGACAAGATCGAGGATGATCCGCAGCATCCCACCATCATCAGGACCGTGAGAGGTCTTGGCTATAAGGCTGGTGACTGATATGGGCATTTTCAGAAACCCCGAACTGAAGAAGCATCTTATCATTCAGGTTCTCATTCTAGTGGTCCTGACATATGCCGGAATCTACCGTGATCCCTATACAGGTCTAATGGTTTTTCTGGCCTCGTCCCTCATGCTTCTGACGAATGTTGTCTTCACCTTCAGAAGATACGGCGTGATTGCAAAGCTCACGGATGAAATCGACGAAGTGCTGCATAAAGACACGTTTAAGCCCATATCCATGTATGAGGAAGGAGAACTCTCCATACTGAGTACCCAGATCCATAAGATGAACAAGAAACTGGAGGAGCAGAAGAGCGCTCTTCTCCATGACAAAGTATATCTTTCAGAATCCCTGGCAGACATCTCCCATCAGATCAGAACGCCGCTTACGGCGCTCAATCTCACCTGCGATCTGCTTCTTGAGGATGATCTTCAGCCGGGGAGAAGGAAATCCCTTGTCAAGGAGCAGATGAAGCTTCTTGACCAGATCGACTGGCTGATCAGTGCACTTTTAAAGCTTGCAAAGCTTGATGCCCGTACGGCAAAAATGGCGAAGGAAAAGGTTATGGTGAAAGACCTTTTAAGAAGAGCCACAGAACCTCTTGGCATCGCCATGGAGATCAAGGAGCAGGAGCTCAAGGTGAACCAGACCGGTGAGGAAAGCTACAAGGGAGACATCTACTGGAGCGCGGAGGCGCTTCTGAATATCCTCAAGAATTCCATGGAGCATACACAGCCGGGCGGAACCATCTCCATTGATGTTTCCGAAAATGTGCTCTTTACCGAGATCATCATAAAAGATGACGGAATGGGAATAGACAAGGAAGATCTTCCGCACCTCTTTGAGCGTTTCTATAAAGGAAAGAGCTCAAGTCAGACAAGTGTAGGGATAGGACTTGCCCTTACGAGGATGATCATCACCCAGCAGGGCGGTACCGTGAAGGCCGAGAACAATCTGGATAAAGGTGCGAAATTCACCATAAGATTCTACAGACCTAAGGATGAAGAAGTGAGAGAGGAGTAGTAATATGATCCTCTCTCATTTTTCAATGTGACGATATTGTAAGATTTGCGTCATGAACCTGTAACCCTATGGGCATATGATGGTAGTGTAGAAAAAAGTAAATGGAGGCAATTATGGAAATTTTAAGAGTGGAAAATCTCACCAAGACATACGGTGAAGGCATAAATATGGTCAAGGCACTGGACGGCGTATCCTTCTCCATCGATAAAGGCGACTTCGTGGCCATCATCGGACCTTCGGGTTCAGGAAAGTCGACACTTCTTCATATCCTTGGAGGAGTGGACAAGCCAACAGACGGTAAGGTCATCATGGACGGCAGCGATGTCTACAGACAGGATGACGAGAATCTGGCCATTTTCAGAAGAAGGCAGGTCGGGCTCATCTATCAGTTCTATAACCTGATCCCTGTTCTTAATGTCATCGAAAACATGACACTCCCGGTTCTTATGGATGCCAGAAAAGTGAGCGAAGAGAGACTGAATGAGCTGGTCTCGACACTAGGCCTTAACGGGCGGGAAAACCATCTGCCCAATCAGCTCTCAGGTGGTCAGCAGCAGAGGGTGTCCATCGGACGTGCGCTGATGAACGCGCCGGCAGTTGTCCTTGCGGACGAGCCTACTGGGAACCTGGATTCCAAGAACAGTCAGGACATCATACACCTTCTCAAGGAATCAAACAGAAAATACAACCAGACCCTCATCATCATCACCCATGACGAAAATATCGCGCTTCAGGCGAACAGAATGATTTCCATTGAAGACGGAAAGATCATCAGAGATGAGGTGATCAGAAAGTGAACATCCTCAATCGAGTAACACTAGAGAACTTGAAGAAAAATCGTACCAGAACCCTGGTCACCATCATCGGCATCATTTTATCTGTATCCCTCTTTACAGCGGTGACAACCTCCGTACACAGTCTGAAGACCCATGTCATCAATGTGGTCAAAGAGCAGGACGGTGACTTTCACGGTGCGGTCAGCAGTGTGGACGGAAAGGCGCTGGCTGAGCTCGTCTCGTCTGACAAGGTGGATATGGTCACAACCATCCAGAACATCGGCTATGCAAAGCTCGACGGCGCAGAGAACGAATATAAGCCCTATCTTTTTGTGGGTGCCATGGATAATTCATTCTCGAGCATCATGCCGGTCTATCTCACCGAAGGCGCGATGCCTAGTAGCAGCAAGGAGATCCTTATCCCTGAACATCTTTCTCAAAACGGTGGCGTGACACTTGAGCTTGGAAGCGAAATCACTCTTGAGATGGGAAAAAGATACCTGGGGGAAGAAGAGCTTGCCCAGTATCACAGTTTTGATCCGAAAAGTGAAGTGTTCAAGGCTGAAGGCACAAGGACATTCAAAGTTGTCGGATACTATGAAAGACCCCGCTTTGAAGGGTATAATGCACCGGGATATACCGCGCTGACCCTTCCTGACGGAGGCGGACCAGACAGTTTCGATGCTTTTATCCGGGTTGAACCGGCAAAGGACATCTACAGTTTCATGGATGGCATGTTTTCCGGTCACAATATCGAGTATAATGACGACCTTCTGCGCTATACCGGAAACTCCAACGAGAATACCCTTAATGCCGTACTCTACAGCATGGTGGCGGTTCTCAGCGGAATCATCATGTTCGGATCCATTTCACTCATCTATAACGCGTTTTCCATCTCCATCAGTGAGCGTACAAAGCAGTTCGGGCTTCTGAAGTCCATCGGGGCGACGAAAAAGCAGATCATGAACAGCGTCATCTTTGAAGCACTTACCCTTTCTGCAATAGGTATTCCACTGGGTATCCTTCTCGGTACGACATTCATTCTGGCTAAAGATCTCTTTTCGCATCTGTGGAGAGAAGAGACAAGATCGGTGCTGACCTTAAGGCTGTCACCGGAATCACTTCTTCTGTCTGCGGTACTTGGTCTTGTTACGGTCCTCATTTCTGCCTATATTCCTGCAAGGAAGGCATCGAAAGTTTCGGCCATCGATTCCATCAGACAGACTGATGACATCAAGATCAAGCCGGGCAAAGTGAAGACAAGCAGACTGACCTATAAACTCTTCGGATTCCACGGTATGCTGGCATCCAAGAACTTCAAGAGAAACAGAAGGAAATACCGCGCGACGGTCATCTCACTCTTTATGAGTGTCGTGCTCTTCATTTCAGCATCAAGCTTCAGCGAGTATCTGAACAGAAGTGTAAGTCAGGTCATGGAGCTCAGCTCATACGATCTGCAGTATACCCTTTTGCCAGAATCCGAAATCAAGCCTGCGGAGCTTAAAGAGATTCTGTCGAAGCTTGACGGTATAGACAAGATGAGCTACGGCAGCAGCTCATATGATCTTAGCCTTGTGGTTTCAGAAGACAGGCTGTCGGAGAAATATCGGGAGCTCAGTACAAACCATTACGGATCTGAATTCATTAAAATGGACGAGAACGAAAGAATCCTCAATACACACCTTATCTTCATCGACGACGAGACTTTCAACAATATGCTTCTTGAAAATGACCTGAGCATAGAAGAATATACGGATCTCAGTGCACCAAAAGCTGTTCTTTATCAGGAAGGAAAGATCTTCAATTACGATGACAGAAGATATTATACCTTCAACATCATAGAAGAAGGATCCTTTGAATCAGACTACATTATTGTTGATCACGGGAATGACGAGATTTTCTTTACTGGTGAAAGAAGAGGAGATGATCTTGTCTATAAGGACATGGAGGATAATGAAGTCATTGTACCTTATGAGGAAGGGATAACTTCAGGAAGTCTTCAGCTGGGCAGCCTCATTACAGAAGCACCTATGGTTTCATTGAATTCACTGAGTGATGAGCTTAACGTCATCTATCCCTTAAGTGCAAAATCTGCAGTGTTCCCTGTGAAAGAAGAAGAGGTTGTCACTGAGTTCTACTTTGCGGCGGACGATCATGTAAAAGTGTTCAATGAGATGACGGAGACATTAAAGGATCTCGGTCTCCCGCAGCACAGGCTGCAGAACCGCGCAAGCGATTTTGAAAGCAATCGGGCCATGATCAGTGTGGTGAATATCTTCTCCTACGGTTTCATCATCCTCATCTCGCTTATAGCGGCAGCAAATGTATTCAACACCATCTCCACAAACATCAACTTAAGACGAAGAGAATTTGCCATGCTGAAAGCAGTGGGCATGACAAAGAAAGGCTTCGACAATATGATGGTCTATGAGAGCATCCTATACGGTCTCAAGGGTATTCTTTACGGACTTCCCGTGGCTCTAGGGGTCACCTATCTCATCTACCTTTCCATCAGCAACGGCATCGATTTTGAGTTCTTTGTGCCTTGGACATCGGTCATCATCGCTGTCGGCAGCGTATTTGTTGTGGTATTCGCCACCAGTATCTATGCCATGGACAAGGTGAAGAAGGACAATCCCATAGATGCGCTGAAGAATGAGAATCTGTAAAACGACATAGCTGGAACTTTTTTCAGGTAATTCCCTCAATTGTCAGAAGGACTCTGATTAGGTATGATGAAGTAGAATACATCATACACGAAATCATAGACTGGCGATTGGGGGAATTTTTCATGACAAGCCTATATTTTGTCCGGCATGCAGAGCCTGACCATCATTTTGAAGAAGACAGGAGTCGTCCGCTCACGGCAGAGGGGATGAAAGTCAGCCTTAAAGTTACGGAAGTCTTCAGAGAGATCAGTATCGATGCTTTCTACTCCAGTCCCTACAGAAGAAGTCATGATACCGTAAAGGGATGTGCAGCATTGAAAGGCTGCACGGTAAACACTGATGAGCGGCTTAGAGAGAGACAGAGCGGTCAGCATGGCAACAATCTGGAGATGTTCAGGAAAAGATGGGCAGATTTTGATTTTCACGAGGAAAACGGTGAATCACTTCATACGGTCCAGAAAAGAAATATTGAAGCGGTGGGTGAAATCCTGAATAAACATAAGGGCGAGGAAGTCGTCATCGGAACCCATGGAACAGCGCTCAGCACCATACTCAATTATTACAATCCGGCCTTCGGGTGTGATGAATTTCTTGAAATCATCGATCTTATGCCCTACGTCATCAGGCTCGATTTTGACGGAGAGTATTACACTGGACGTGAAGAGCTCTTGAAGATCAGAAAAGTCTTCAAGGGAAAGAAATAAGCTTGTTTTTATAGAATCTGAAAACTGTTTGATAACAGTTGGGGTACTTTCTATTTGAAAATTAATCAATTTATGAATACAATGGATTGAAATGTTATTTCCTTACAATTAAGTTAGGGGTGAAATATGAAGTCTTACTTTACATATAAAAGCGATTTATTAAATATTAAGCAGTATACCTACTATATTACGTATTATAAATATAATTGGCATAAAGATATTGAAATCCTGATTGTTCTGGACGGAACGATTGAGGTGAATAAGAATGGTGTCAGTCACATTATGTCCAAGGGAGATATCATTCTTATTAATACTAATATGGGGCATGCAACAATGGCCAGAGAACCAAATTCAATTGCTATGGTAATACGTTTTGATCCGATATACTTTTCGAAGTGGATTAAAGATTACAAGAATATCAGATTCACGTGCATATCTGATGAATCCACTAAAAATCGTCAGGAATATAAATTCATTTATGATACCGCTCTTGAAATGGTCAACTACATGGGTACTGAGAACAGCTTTGATACACTCATATATGAATCATTGTTCCATAAACTGATTGGTGGACTGATCATTAATTTTCCGCCAGAAATAATCCCTAACAATGACAGCAATAATATTTCAAAAAATGATAATGTAATCAGAATTGTGGATTATCTGAACGAACATTTCAGAGATAAAATTACGCTGGATGACTTGGCTGAAGTGACTGGGTATAATAAGAGTTATATCTCTCAGGTTATTAAGCAAAATCTGGGAATCAACTACTATGAGTATTTAACGCGAATTAGAATGAGAGAAGCCATATTTGCATTAACAAACTCAAAGATGAAAATATCTGATATTGCATTTGCTAATGGTTTTGCGGACGTTAAGGCGTTGAATACCTCATTCAAGGAAAGATTCGGTAAATCACCATCACAATATAGAAAGATGCTGATTCATTCCTCTAAAATTGAGTCAAGTAATGATAAAGATTTTATAAGTGACAGTCTTCTCAATAGTTTTGTGAATGAAAGATTTGAAACGAACGGAGTTCCAGAGACAGATGGCAGGCAAAAAAGTGAAGATAATCTGAATCACCACATAGCTAATGAGGTATTATCAATCAGTGATGACTTAAATGAGATTATTGATAAATTAAATGGAATATCTTTAAAAATAAAATAAATAAAATAATCTAAAAAAAAGACTATTCATAAATTTAGGTGTATAAATACGCTGTATATCCCCATCTATCACCTTAAACCCAGCAATCATCACTATTTGTGCAAAGATTGTTGGGTAATTTTTTAGGTATTATCATGCGAAGTTAAGATAATTAATTAACAGAATATAAAATTATCGATACTGATAAATCAAATAATTGGATAGAGTAAATGATTACGTTTACCTAAGATGTAGATAAGATGTCTTAATAAAGAAAACGGGGGAGTTATATGAGTCATAGTATTATTACTTTATTATTTTTAATTTTTGCCGTCGTCATGTTTGCATGGGAAAAGCTGCGGCTGTCAATTACAGCGATGATTGTAGCTGTTGGACTTACCGTCACAGGTGTTCTGGAACCAGGGGAAGCATTTGCTGGGTTTGTGAATAGCAATGTTCTCTTGTTTATGGGAATGTTTATTGTAGGTGCAGCTTTTTTTGATACAGGAATGGCTCAGAAAGTTGGTGGACTGGTCACAAAGTTTGCCAAAACAGAAAGACAGTTAATTGTGGCTGTAATGGTTATAACTGGCTTAATGTCCGGAGTATTATCCAATACGGGAACTGCTGCTGTTTTAATTCCAGTACTAATCGGTATATCTGCAAAATCTGGGTTTTCTCGTTCTAAACTGATGATTCCACTTGTTCTGGCTGCGGCCATGGGCGGCAACCTCAGTTTGATCGGTGCTCCTGGAAATATGATTGCACAATCAGCACTTGAGGAAATTGGGATGAAATTTTCATTTTTCGAATATGCAAAAGTTGGTCTTCCTATACTTGCAGTTGGAATCGTCTATATGGCCTTTTTTGGATACAAAATGCTTCCAAATCATACTGACTCAGAATTGGATGCTGATTCCGTTTTTGCGAAACAGAATGATTACTCCAATGTTCCAAAGTGGAAGCAGAACTTTTCACTTATTGTTTTACTGCTAACAGTGATTGCAATGATTTTCGAGGAACAGATTGGAATAAAATTATATGTGTCAGCTTGGATTGGTGCACTAGTACTGGTTGCATCTGGTGTGTTAACAGAGAAAAAAGCAATGAAGTCAATCGATATGCATACAATACTGTTGTTTGTAGGTTCTCTTGCATTGGCAAAAGCGCTTGAAACATCTGGAGCTGGAGCATTAATCGCTGATACAATTATCAGCACACTTGGAAGCAATCCTTCACCTTTCATTCTTCTTCTGGTTATCCTTGTGCTCTCTGCTGTCATGACGAATTTCATGTCAAATACAGCTACGACTGCCCTTCTGGTACCTATCAGTCTATCCATAGCAAATGCAATGGGTGCTGATCCAAGAGCTGTTCTTATGGCAACTGTAATAGGTGGTTCGATGGCTTACGCCACACCAATAGGTATGCCTGCAAACACAATGGTATACGGTATTGGAGGATACAAGTTCAGAGATTATGTTAAGTCGGGTGGTCCGCTAATCATAGTATCACTTGCAGTTGCGCTGATACTTCTGCCAATACTGTTTCCTTTCTACCCGTAAAATAATTCTGGTGTTGATTCGGAAAAAGATCAAAGCAATTGATTGCTATTATGACCCTCATGGTGACTTAGGGTAAGGAGCTTGAAGACCATGGTTCAAGCTTAATACTTAAATAAGGGAGTAAACATGAATAAAATAGAAGATTCAAAGAAATTGACTGAACTGATGTCTAAGTTCATTTCTTTAGTAAGTTATAAATTGCCTGACGATGTTGAAAATAAGCTGAAAGAATTAAGAGAAGAAGAGACTAATGATCTTGCAAAGATCATTTACAGCACTATGGAAGAAAACCAGAAACTTGCTTATGAGTTTAAACGCCCATCGTGTCAGGATACAGGTGTCTTGCAGTTTTTCATAAAGTGCGGCGAAAACTTTCCTCTAATTGGTCAGTTAAACAAGATATTAAGAGATGCAACCTATAAATCAACAATGGAAACTCCACTAAGGCATAACTCTGTCGAAACATTTGATGAATACAATACCAAGAAAAATATCGGTAAAGGTACACCAAGTATTTTCTGGGAAATTGAAGAGGATAGCGATCAGGTTGAAATATATACATATATGGCGGGCGGAGGATGTTCATTGCCCGGAGTTGCAACCGTTCTGATGCCTGGTGAGGGTTATGAGGGTGTAGTGAAGTTTGTTTTGGACAGAATGACAAGCTATGGTCTTAACGCATGTCCACCACTACTTGTGGGTGTAGGTGTAGGTACTTCAGTTGAGACAGCAGCTATGAACTCAAAGCTTGCATTGATGAGATCCGTTGGAAGTCATAATGAGAACGAAAATGCTGCCAAACTTGAAAGACTGCTAGAAGATGGCATCAATGAAATTGGCCTTGGACCTCAAGGACTTAAAGGAAAGAAGTCAGTTATGGGGGTAAACGTCGTAAACACTGCAAGACATCCCTCTACCATCGGTGTAGCGGTAAATACAGGTTGCTGGTCGCATAGAAGGGGTCAGATTGTATTTGATAAAGACCTCAATTATAAAATCACAACTCACCAGGGGGAAGTATTATGAAGAAAGTACTGACAACACCAATTCAAGACAAGGACATAATGGATTTAAGAATTGGAGATATTATATACCTTACAGGAACCATTGTAACTTGCAGAGATGTAGCTCATAGAAGACTGATTGAAGAAGGAATAGAATTGCCTGTCGACTTAAAGGGGCTGGCTATCTTTCATGCAGGACCAATCGTTAAAGATCATGGGAACAGTAACTATGAAATGATTTCCATAGGACCTACTACCAGTATGAGAATGGAAAAGTTCGAGAAAGAATTTATTGAGCAGACCGGTGTAAAGCTGATCGTTGGAAAAGGCGGAATGGGCAAAAATACGGAAGAAGGCTGCAAAGAACATAAAGCAATTCATCTTGTTTATCCTGCAGGTAATGCTGTTTATGCTGCGAAAAAAGTGGATAGGATTAAAGAAGTACATTGGACAGATTTAGGCATGCCTGAATCACTCTGGGTATCAGATGTAACAGAATTTGGTCCATTAATTGTTTCTATAGATACTGAAGGAAATAATATATTTGAAAACAATAAAGTAGAGTTCAATAAAAAGAAAGAGGAAGTTTACGAAGCGATTGCAAAGCAAGTCCGGTTTATTAAATAATTCACTTTAAAAGGGCATGTATTAACAAGCCCTTTTAAAATGAAATCAAGCAGGAGGAAAATACAAATGACAAAAGTCTTACTCAACGACTTGACGGT
>DAMDIS010000003.1:32933-46470 GCA_032100885.1 Proteiniclasticum sp. | reverse complement strand
GCCGAATTGCCGTAACCGATTCCTAAAGCTTTTCCCATAATCTGTCTTCTCATTTTTGAATCACCTGCGCCTGTAAGCTTAAAAAACATCATGTCTCTTGCACTGAAGACCACAGACTTTTCTTCAAATACAGCTTTAGCTGAATTTAGCGCCCGAAGGATCGCTTCCGGCTCTGCGTTTTCAACGCCGATATTCCCGTTTTTTGTCCCTTCTTCTCTCATGATATAGGCATGCTTGGCATCAGGCACCCTTTTTGAAATCATTCTTCTAATTCTTTCTCCGGCATGATCGGGGTCGGTCAGTATGATGACTCCGGTCCTCATGGCCGCCTCTCTGATCTTATCCATCGAATCTTTATTGATCCCATAACCATTGACCGCTATGACCTCTGCTTCCACAGCTTTCTTCACTGCAGAGATATCATCTTTGCCTTCAACAACTATTACTTCTTTTATCATATTACCACCCTCAAAATTTCTACCCCTTATTATAACAGAAAATATGCAGAAGCGAAAAAAGAACAGACAAGTTTGACACTTGACTGTTCCTTGAACTTCATGTGTTTTATTAATTAAGAATGTAGATTGTAACTGTTCTTCTACCCCAGCTTAATGCTGCACTTCTTGAATTCATATAAACGTCTATTTTATTCCCTTTGATTGCTCCGCCTGTATCTTCAGCGATAGCATAACCGTAGTTTTCGATATAGACCTTTGTTCCTAGTGGAATGACTCTTGGGTCTACTGCTATTGTTGACCAGCCGCCTTCTACTCTTACAGGTTTTGTTCCTGTTGCAGTGATTCCGTCAAGTGCATAAGCTGTAGCTTCCACTCTGAATGAATTGGAATAGTTCAGGTTGCTTGGTACTGAACCACCTCTTGATGCCACGATCGATGATGATGATGGCTTCTTGGCAGTCTGTACAGGTTTAGGTGCTGGCGGTGCCTTGGTTCCTATGGCTACGATCTTGTCTACAGGTTCTTTGACCACTTCAGTGGAAAGCTCTACTCTTGCGACTTCTACGCCGTCTTCATAAGTGACTTCCTTGGTGATTTTCTTTTCACCCTGGGTACCTTCCTGCTTTACAACACTCTTACCCCTAAGCAGTGTGCTGTCCTTCTTTTCCTGAACTGCAAATGCAATGCTCTCCTTATCTTCGATGATTTCTGATGTCACTCTTACGATTGTCATCTTCATGCCATTTTGAATGGAATCATCGATTCCCAGTGAAAGCTTGTCTTTTTCGTTAAGAACGATGTTTTCTGCTTCGAAAAATGCTTTAACTGTCTTTTCAGGTGTGAGATAAGTTTCAACTTTACCGTCTGCAGTAACTTCTACTGGGACTGCTCTGTCGATCGTCATCTTCATTCCGCTTACCACTGGTGCGTCAAGGTCTACCGAAAGCTTGTCTTTCTCATATACCTGCACGTTTTCCGCTTTGAAAAATGCTCTGACTGTTTTTTCCGGTGTCAAGTAGGACTGCAGTGCACCATCAGCGATGAGCTCTACCTTAACTGCTCGAACGATTTCAATCTTGTCCTCTTTTGCCAGAACGTCAGATGTATTACGATCAACCTTATCTTTCTTAGCCACACTGATGTTGTTTTCCTGTAAAACTTCATCAACGGTGTCTTTAAATGTCTGTACTACTTGCTCTTTTCCATCGATAACAATTGTGATGTGTTTCTTCATGCTGTTTACTGTCAGTACTACTGTTAGTATGACCATTGCTGCAAACAGTGAAATGAAAACACTCTTTGAAAAAAATCTTTTCATATTACCCTCCTTTGAGCTACAGACGTATTATATCTGGGCGCAAAATCGGTGTCAAAAAATCAGCATAACCATTGAAACTCAACAACTATACTGATTTTTCATTTCAAATATGAATAAATTGTTAACAAGATACTTCACAAGTGTATAGAATTTATAAAGAAAGTAAACGCTTCATGTTGTCTGTGGTGACATTCAGCACTTCTTCCGCCGTGATTCCTTTTAATTCCGCTATTTTTTCAGCAACACCCATCAGATAATCAGAACGGTTTCTCTTTCCTCTATAAGGGACGGGTGCCATATAAGGTGCATCGGTTTCTATGAGAAGACGCTCCAGGGGAACTTCCTTCACCACATCAGGCAGCTTTCTTGCATTCTTGAAAGTCAGTACCCCGGATACTCCGATATAACCGCCGATTTTCAGAATCTCTCTAGCCATCTCGACACTTCCGGAATAGGAGTGAAATACTGATACTACGCCATCATACTCTTTTGCAATTTTGAGGATATCTTCGTGGGATTCACGATCATGTAAAATAATCGGCATCTCAAGACTTTTCGCAATTTCATACTGATCTCTCAGAACGCGAATCTGAACCTCTTTTGGGGGATTCGATTCCCAGTAGTAATCAAGGCCAACTTCGCCGACCGCTCTGAACTTTTCTCCTTTAAGAATCTCTATGATCTCATTTTTCACTTCTTCATTATATTCGTCTGCATTCTCGGGATGTATTCCCACCGCACCATAAATGAAATCATACTTTTCGACTAAGTCCCTGGTCTTTTTAATGGATGCATAATCCGAACTCATATTGAGTATCGCACCTACTCCATTATCTTTTAATGTCTTGAGCAGCTCATCACGATCCTCATCAAACTGCTGATCGTCATAATGCGCATGTGAATCAAAAATTAGTGCCATACTTCTCAACCTTTCTTGTACAGATTTTCACAAATGTGAAGGATAAAATTTACAGTGATGTACAAATTGTAAACATATCATGCGAATATTCATTATTTGTACATAAATATATCTGATGCAGTCATATCAACGGTTACATCAGTTGTGAAGCCATCTTCACAGCTATTAATTTTCTGATTTTAGGGTTTTCTGTAAGATTTTTGTCATAATAGTTGGATTTTATCCATAAAACTTTAGCATCTGCTCAATGATTTCCATGTAGATCCATTGCTCTTTATGACCTTATGTTAGTGTAACATGAAACAATAAACACTTCCAACCCATCATAATTTCTCGTTATTATTTTCTCTTTACATCTTGACGCGATGCATCACAACGTGATATAGTTTATTATATCGAAGCTTGATATACCGTTCTCTGATATAGGAGGGATTTTATGGAAACAGAACTATTAAGGAAGAAATACCTACCCATGACGGAAAGTGCCTACTACATCCTGCTCAGTCTTAATGAGCCAAGACACGGTTATGGCATCATGCAGCACGTGGAGGAAATTACAAATGGAAGAATAAAGATCGGTCCAGGAACCATCTATGGCACCCTGTCTAAACTGGAGAACGAGAAGCTCATTATGCAGGATCAGGAGATTGACCGGAAAAAGATATTCAGACTCAGTGATAACGGCAGAAGAGTCATCGAACTGGAAATTAAAAGACTGAAGGAACTGTTTGATAACGGAATGAAAGAAATGGGAGGTGCAATATGAGTTCAATGAAAACTGTCTGGTTCTGGTGGTGGGGCTGGAGCCCTGAAAAAATGGAAAGTATGCTGGAGAGAATGGAGGCCTCAGGGTGGAAACTCTTCCAGGTGGATTTTCTCGGTATCCGTTTCAAGTTTAAAAGAGGCAGCGAAGATAAGGTCAGCTATTCTGTTGATTACCGTCCAGATGCCGATAAGGACTATCTCACACTATTTGATGAAGACGGCTGGGAGATGAAATGGACGGGCGCTGGTGGCTGGTATCTTTGGAGAAAGACATATACCGGCGTGAGACCCGAGATTTTTACAGACACCGGTTCACTCATTGAGCGGAACAACAGACTCCTCAAGCTTCTCACTCCACTTTTTGCCATGCTGAACATCATCTTTGCCATTCTCCTCATTCTGCAGAATCCGAGATTGCAATGGCTCATATGGTTCTATGTGGTTATTATCGCATTGTATGTATATATGATATTCCAGCTGCAGAAATTCAACAGAAAGCTGAAGAGTGACATCAGAGAATAGCTGTCCTTTCCTTATATATAGAAAAAAAGAGATGAAGATTTAAGCAGAAGCTTTTCTTCATCTCTTTTCCTCTGTTTTTAGCTTACAACTGTTCCTTCATCCATATCCTTGTCTGTCCCGACAATGGATAATGATTCGTCATCAGCCGCTGCAAGTATCATGCCCTGCGAGAGTTCTCCTCTAAGCTTTACGCTTTTGAGGTTTGCTACAAGGATCACTTTCCTGCCGACGATATCCTTAGGATCATAGTGTTCTGCGATGCCTGAAACCACCTGCCTGATTTCATTGCCCAGATCCACTTTCAGTTTAAGAAGCTTCTTTGCACCCTTTATCGGTTCGCATTCTAGAACTTTAACCACTCTAAGATCAAGTTTCGCGAAGTCATCGATGGTGATTTCTTCTTTCAGTGGCTTGATGTCTTTTTTAGGCTTGGCTGTTTCCTGTAGAGCATCAAGTTCTTCCAGTTTCTTTGCCACATCGATTCTCGGGAAGATGATTTCCCCTTTGTTTACCTTTGTGCCTGATTTGGTTCCTCCAAATGCGAGACTTTCAAAGGTGATGTCATCAGCGCTGATCTGCTCCTTGATCTTTTCCGCTGTTGTTGGCAGGAACGGCTCAACAAGGGCTGAAACGATTCTTAAAGTCTCAATCAGGTTATAGAGTACTCCGCCTAGTCTTGGCTTCTTTTCTTCGTCTCTTGCGAGGATCCAAGGAGTGGTCTCATCGATATACTTGTTTGCACGTCCGATGAGTGTCCAGATATGGCTTAGGGCTTCTGGTATCTTCAGACCATCTATGGCTTCACTTACAAGCTTTGGTGTCTTCTCGCAGAGCCCGATGAGGTCTTCGTCAAATTCTCCTTCTACCATCTTCTCAGGGATTACGCCTTCGAAGTACTTGTCCACCATGGACACGGAACGGGAAAGAAGGTTACCCAGGTCATTGGCAAGATCAGAGTTGATCTTCTTGATGAAGGTTTCGTTATTAAACAGTCCGTCACTGCCGAATGGAATTTCACGAAGAAGGAAATATCTCACGGCATCCACACCGAAATGATCCACAAGAATCACAGGGTCAACGACATTGCCTTTGGATTTGGACATTTTCCCGCCATCCACTAGAAGCCAGCCATGACCGAATACCTGCTTAGGCAGCTCCACATCGAGAGCCATCAGCATGATTGGCCAGTAAATGGTATGGAATCTCAGAATATCCTTACCGATGAGGTGAACATCTGCAGGCCAGTACTTCTTATAGAACTCATCATCTTCTGTGCCGTAGCCAAGTGCCGTGATGTAGTTTGAAAGGGCATCAATCCATACATAGACCACATGTCCCTCATCAAATGTCACCGGGATACCCCAGTCAAAACTTGTTCTGGATACACACAGATCTGTTAGACCTGGTCTTAGGAAGTTATTGAGCATTTCGTTCTTTCTTGACTCAGGCTGTATAAAATGAGGATTGTCTTCGATGTGCTTAATGAGACGATCGGCATATTTGCTCATCTTGAAGAAGTAGGCTTCTTCCTTAGCTTTCTCCACTGCTCTGCCGCAGTCCGGACATTTGCCGTCCTTAAGCTGTGAATCTGTCCAGAAGGATTCGTCCGGTGTACAGTACCATCCTTCATAGACGCTCTTGTAGATGTCTCCCTGATCATAGAGCTTCTTGAAGATATCCTGAACAACCTTGATATGATAGTCATCTGTCGTTCTGATGAACTTGTCGTAGCTGATGTCCATGAGCTTCCACAGATCCTTGATGCCCGCTACGATATTGTCCACATAGGCTTTTGGCGTGACATCCTTCTCCTCTGCAAGTCTCTGGATCTTCTGTCCGTGCTCGTCACTTCCTGTAAGGAACATGACATCATATCCGTCCTTTCTCTTATAACGTGCCAGAGCATCAGCCGCGACCGTTGTATAAGTATTCCCGATATGAAGATTTGCTGACGGATAGTAGATGGGGGTTGTGATATAGTAAGTTTTTTTCATCTCGTTTTCCTCCTCAAATTATAAAAGTCCCTATGGCCATAGCCATAGAGACGCATTTAACGTGTTACCACTCTAGTTCGCATCAGCCTCGCAGCTAGGATGCCTTATAAGGTGACTCTGTCACCTAAGCCATATAACGGTCGCACCCGTGCACCCTGACTATTCAGGTGCAGACTCAAAGGCCATGTTCCAGAATTTCTTTCCTGCCTCTCTTTCAGCAAATGTAGGCTCTCTGTAAAGATTCCATTCTGTACTCTTCTTCTCTTCGTCTTAATTGATATCGTATTTCATTCTAGCAAAGAAATGATTTTAATGCAATGCTTTAACCTATGGTACTAAGTCTCTTTCTCTATCGGTTGTCACACAAAAATAAATTACTGTCAAAGCCTATGGAATTTTACTGAGCATTGTTATATAATACTCTTTGTATGGGGGCGTAGCTCAGCTGGGAGAGTGCCACACTGGCAGTGTGGAAGTCGTGGGTTCGAGTCCCATCGTCTCCACCATATAAGACCGCAAGCATTGATGCAATGTTTGCGGTCTTACTTTTATATACTCAAATACCAGCTAATAATCGGGATATTCAATAACATTAATGAAATGACTCTGAGATTGATCTCTTAATCACATATTATTTCCCTCTCCGACTAACTTTCACCAAAAGCTTAATAGTCCCCTCAAATAAAGACCTTCAATTGATCTAGACCTAATAACATATTCTTAATACATTTAATCGCTTATCCCTAATTGCTTTTTTAGAGCAGCTTGAAGAACATGAGAAAAATTGATCTTTCGCTGTTCTGCTAAGTCATTCAGCCATTTAGGTATAGTTAATGTTTTTTTTATGGATCTGTTGGCTTCCTGATCTCTGACAAGAGGCATCCACGCGTCAACAAGAACAATTGATTCACTTTTGCTCAATTCAATTTCTCTGATTTTTGAAGGTTGCGGTATCTCAAGATGATCATTCTCGAGGGTATAAATGTAACCTTCTAGTGCTTCCTTTGCATTGTAAAGCGCATCTTCTTCGCTTACTCCAAATGTGATGCACCCTTCCAAGTCAGGGTATGAGACAAGAATACTATCTTTTTCAAATTTCAGTACTGCAGGATATACGTATCTGTCTTTCATGAATTCGACTCCTTTCAATAGAAGGGAGCAGGTCTATTTAAGACCTGCATGTTTCAAAATTGCATTGTAGGTTCCTGATGGCATATCTCTTCTAGGATGAGGCACGGTAACAGGTATGAACCCTTCTTTTTATAGATATGATGACTACCTCGAATGTGAGATAGAACGCATCCGTCATTCTCAAGCAATTTAATAACTTCCCTTGAGCTTTTAGACATATCTCACCTCCATACATTCTTTGGCGAAATCATAATGCAAGTGCGACACTCTATAAAGCTTAACATTATATTACACGTGTAATTTGCACGTGTCAATTGGTTTTTATTTTATTATTTATATAGGATTATTATTTTTTATTCTGAACCATTTAAACAGGCTAAATCTATTATCATTGACAGCCAATGGTAAATGCTCTGCGAAAGAGGAATACAGCCATACATATCGAAAAAAAACATTCAAACCATCGAGTCAGGTACTTGATTAAATATAGGGAAACGTGGTAGAATCATAAAAGTGAGGCCGAGGTTGTAAGACTTGGGTACCGAACATAATATGCAGATATGGCGGAATTGGCAGACGCGCTAGCTTCAGGTGCTAGTGGAGGTAACTTCGTGCAGGTTCAACTCCTGTTATCTGCACCATTACGAGACTTCAGTTATTGAAGTCTCTTTTTCTTTACACAATAAAAAATCTCCAGATACGGATTTGAGTTCCTTATCTGGAGATTATCAGCTGTTAACTGATTATTTCTTACTTATTCTGTCTATCTTGATGCCAGGAATTTTTCCACATCCTCGGCTGTTATGATGATGTCCTTGGACAGATTCTCACATCCGTCCTTTGTGATCAGTATATCATCTTCAAGACGGATACCGATGCTTTCCTCTTCGATGTATAATCCCGGTTCTACAGTGAGAACCATACCTTCTTCGAGGATCACATCTCTTCTGCCTACATCATGTGTATCCATGCCCATGAAGTGTGAAGTGTTATGGTAGTAGTATTTTCTGACTTCCTCATCCTTCTCGATGAGGCCAAGAGCTTTTAGCTCCTTTGCATAAATTTCCTGAACAAGCTCATTGATCCTAGCATAAGGCACTCCTGGTTTCAGCATCTTGATGACTTCATCATGAGCCTTAAGGACCAGATCATAGAACACTCTCTGCCTGTCAGTAAATTTGCCGCTTACAGGGAAGGTTCTGGAGATGTCTCCGCTGTAATACTCAAACTGAGCACCAAGGTCAAGAAGCACCATATCATTCTCTCTGACTTCCTGATTGTTCTCCACATAGTGAAGAACTGTAGCGTTATGGCCTGCAGCACAGATGGTTGTGAAAGCAAAGTCTTTTACCCCTTCTGACTTCAGCGTGAAATCAAAATACGCTTCCAGCTGATTCTCCTTCATCCCCGCTTTGGCATTTTTCATGAGGTTCATGATGCCCTTACCGGTTATTTCGATGGCTTTCCTGATTTTCCCGATTTCTTCAGGAGCCTTGAACACACGCAGTGCTGAAATCTCGTTGTAGATGTTCTTTACCTTCACCTGTGGATACCGGTTTACGATTTCCTTGGCAAATGTCACTCCTCTGGTATCGAGGGAATCATAAGAATCTTTTTCAAGATCCAGATAGACTCTGTAGAGATCTTCTTTACCGATGGCCTGATTCAGGAAGCTCTCAAATGTCTTCAGGAACCTGATATCACTGATTCCTGAAAGCTCTTCCGCTTTTTCTGCTGATATGGTTTCTCCGACCCATTTCACCATAACTGCATCTCTTTCTTTGATGAACAGGCTTTCCATGATCTTGCCTTCGGCCTTTCTCATGATCAGAATCACATTTTCCTCGTCGATTCCGGTCATGTAGAGAAAATTGCGGTTTGGGGTGAACTTGTATGCTTCATCTGCAGACTTCTTAGGTGCAAATCCCGCAAAAAGTATAAGCATGGAGTTGTCTTTCATCTTTTCAGCAATTCTTTTTCTGTTGTTGATATGAAATTCTTTCATCATTTCCTCCCGTCAGATATATTCTAAACTATCTAAATTGTAACACAGGAAATCATTCTGCTACATAGAGGATTCTCACTTTCTGTTTTTATTGTCTTCATTCTGTATGAGAAAGATCATTATCAAGCTCTGCATGATATACTCCCTTTAAATGTCATATTCGTGATATTGCACGTGCTAAAGCTTAAAAGAGATATATTTACAAGTAGGATTGAAAACCTTCCATCAATTGATTACAATTAAGTCAGGCAAAGTAGGAATAAGTGCGTCAAGTGCCAGTAGGACGGGAAGTTGCCGCTGGACGAAAAATCGGAAGATCATCTTCTGATTTACGGTGCTTACTCCGCATTCCGTTGCCACAGAAGAGTCTTCTCTTTATGTGGTTATTCACAATAAAAGGGAGGTCATTTTTTTATGGAAAAAATGATTGAATTATTCAAAATGTCTATCCGTGAGATGAAGAAGACAAGAGTCATCGCTCTTAGCGGTATGTTCATCGCCTTCAGCGTCGTTCTGTCCCTCTTCAAGGTTCCACTTGGACCAACGCTTCAGATCAGCTTTGCGTCCCTGCCCATCGCTGCCGGGGGTATGCTCTTTGGTCCCTTCGTAGGGGGAATCATCGGATTCGCCAGTGATATTCTAGGTTACATCGTCCGTCCCAACGGATTCTTCTTTCCGGGATTCACACTGAACGCCATTCTCATCGGTATGTTCTTCGGTTTCTTCCTGTATAAGAAGAAAGTGACGGCCTCTAATGTACTGATCAGTTCAGTCTTCAATACGGTGTTCATCAATCTAGGCCTCACGACACTCTGGCTCAGTATGATGTATGGAGATGCCTTCATCGTGCTCATCGGCACAAGGCTGGTTAAAAATGTCATTGAATTCCCGGTCTATGCTTCACTTCTTTTTATGGTGCTGAAGCTTACCGAGAAGCTTAGAGAAAGATTTAAATATTAATGCATGTAGGCGGTAAGCATTCTTTTTGCTTACCGCCTCTCTTTTTCATTTTTTATGTATACTCTCTGTTATTGATTTATCCTAATGTTATAATTTAATCATGATAGGTGACTGTTCAACTATATTTAATCTTGAATGAGTGACTTGATTTTCTGGATAAATATCAACTGAAGGAAGTGTATGATGAATAAAAAGGTTCGAATCCTGATCAGCGGAATACTGGTTCTTCTTGCCATAGGTCTATATGTACTGGGGATTATCCTGCTTCCGGAGACTATAGGTCTTCAGATTCAGATGGATGGCTCCATGGGAAATTATCTCAGCAAATATCTCGGTCTTCTAATTCCTCTTGCTGTGACAGCAGGTGGAGCAGTTGTGTACTACAATAAAGAGGAAACCAAGCCACTGTTCGTCTCCATACTCGGTTTAGGCATCTATGCTGTGACTTTTTTTATGAATCTTTAGATTACCATGTCAACCTCATACAAATAAAGTTAAATAACCCAGACCCTACTGAATCAGAAATTATGATATAGCTGAACAGAAAAGCTGATCCCCTCTTCTATGTTAAGCGGTGGATCAGCTTTAAATTTGGCTCTGAGAGCAGTGTTGTAGTTATGGTATTTTATAAGGGTTTATTTGATCCCCGCAAATGAATCAGGACTTATTTTGTTTCCTTTTTCTTTGACTTAATGATGGCAACCCATCCGATAATTACCGCAAACAATGCAGGAAACTGATAGACTGCTGATTGCATATCAAGCCGTCCTAACCAAATAATAATGAGAAAAAGAAACATGTTCACGAATCCACTTATATAATGCATTTACCTCTCCTTATCAGAACTTTAATCATAGTCTAAATTTATTGTCTGATCATCACTTTGATCAAACTGGTATCCATGTTCAGTCTTTTCTTCAGTTCATCCGAGATTCTAAACTCCATCTCTTCCAGAGAATTCTTTTCCCCAAAAATATAGGTGAATGACTGTACACCAGTTCCATCTCGGACTTCTACACCCTCCGGTTCCACACCCATGAAGTTCAGATGATCAAGCGGATCATCAAAAGAGAGCATGCCCTGCTCATAAATCTTCTGAGGCAATAGGATGTTTGATTTCATCTCAGCTTGCAAAGCGACAGCTACAGGCAGCTTGTCGATTTCTATGATGCCATTTCCTGGTACGGCCGTTTCATTGACGGTAAGCGTGTAGCAAAACTGCATCTTTGCAAACTCTCTCAGATTTTCTTCATCGAGATGGCTGAGTGCCGTTTCCAGCAGATTGAGATATTCCTTATTGGCAGCTTCAAGGGTCTGGATCAGTTGCTTCTGCTCTTCGATTTTCTTTTCCAGATTACCTGGTTCATCATTTGAAACAGCTTCAGCATTGGGTGAATTTATTGGTGTTTTAACCGACTGCTGGTCAGGTTCCTCTGAACATCCACCGACAAGCAGAATGGACAATAGACATAACGAGATCAGTTTATGTTTCATCATGAATCCTCCGGTGTACTGAAGACGATAATACGGTTTTTCAAGAGATAAAGATTTATACTCTCATAATCTTTCTCTTCAAAAGACTCTCTGTTGGCTTCAAGTACTTCTTTCAGTTTTTCCTTGGGATGAATTCTTCTATCATGATTGAACAAAGCTTTTATCTCTTTTTCAATGGTTGTGACCCTGTACCGCCCCGGATTGACCACCAGATACCCGTTCTCCTTGATTTTCTGTGCGATTACCGCAATATCCTCTGAAGATGGCATGCTCTCGCCTCGAAAGTCCTCTGTAAGATCGTCACCGTCGTGATTGACAATGACATAATCCTCCTGTCTCAGCTGTTTACCAAGACTGGTTCCGAAGATCTGATGCAGTTTAAGTTCAATATCGGCTGACTCTTCATTGTTGAACTGGAACGAGCTCATATGAAAGGGCAGAGCCTGACCATCCACAACGATATTTCGAGTATAGGGTGTCTCTTCTTCACTTTTGCATCCTATGCTGACTGCTGATCCGAGAATAAGCAGTGCTGCTGCAAGGACAATCTTATTTCTTCGTTTCATTTTTCTCCACCTTTGTCTCAGATGATCGTCATCAGAGCGTATTTTTCTACTTCTGTAAAATTCCTGAACGAATATACGCAGTATCCTTTATCTCATATGATTAGTATACATCATTTTTATCTGTTCATACCCCGAACTTCTTCGGGATATGAACAGGTTGTGGATCTTAATAACGATCATTCAGAGACATATAACCATCTCCTGATTTTCACCATAAGAAAAGCTCCTTTCAAGCACTTCTGAAATACAGTGATTTCAGTTCATCTCTTGAAAGGAGCTTTTAAATCATTATGGTTCTGAGTATCTCTCTTCAGTTATTCTACAGCAACAAGCTGAACGCTTATGATGTACTGTTCATTGTCAAAACTGTCCAGAAGCTCTTTGACGCTGATGTTCATCTGAGAAGTATCAATGGTAAGATTGACACTTGCTGCATTGTTGATTGGAATATCCTGATTGATGGTTATGATATTCGCATTGGTCACTCTCAGTTTTTCGAGAATTTTTGCCAGTGCTCCGGCTTCATGACTGACCAGAAAGGAAAGGGTCGCTTTTCTTCCCTTGCTTCCCTCTGACAGAAGAAAAACATGGTCCTTGTACTTATAGTAAGCACTTCTTGAAATCCCGACGGCCTTGACGCCTTCGCTGATGTCCTTGACTTTTCCGGTATGAATCAATGTCTTAACTTCCAGTACTTTCGAGAATATCTCAGGTAAGATTCTGCTGTTTACAACATAGAGTTCTTCGCTCATATAATCACCTTCCTTTTAATCTAACCCATCTTAACGATCAGTGATACCAAGCTTAATTCTGAGTTTCTCAAGCATATCAGCTGTCATGGTCTCAAGGTTGTAGTCTGTTTTGAATCCCCACTCTTCAATTGCTGCAGAGTAGTCGATGTTGTCAGGCCAGTTGTTTGCAATACCCTGTCTTACAGGATCCACATTGTAGCTCATCTTGAATCCCTTGATATGCTTGCCGATTTCGGCAGCAATCATTTCAGGGCCGAAAGACATGGCTGAAATGTTGAATGCATTTCTATGGATCAGCTTTGAAGGATCAGATTCCATAAGCTGAATGATCGCATTAAGGGCGTCAGGCATGTACATCATATCCATAAAGGTTCCCTTGTCGATATAGGACTCGTAGGAACCCTTCTTCAGGGCATCATAGTAGATATCCACTGCATAATCTGTGGTTCCGCCGCCAGGAGGTGTAACATAGCCGATAAGACCAGGGAATCTTACTCCTCTTGTGTCAACGCCGAACTTTTCGAAATAGTAATCACAAAGAAGCTCACCTGCCACCTTTGTCACGCCATAGATGGTTGTTGGTCTCTGGATGGTATCCTGTGGTGTGTTCTTCTTCGGTGTGCTTGGTCCGAAAGCTCCGATGGAACTTGGTG
>DAMDIS010000003.1:28108-32923 GCA_032100885.1 Proteiniclasticum sp. | reverse complement strand
CACGTGCAACTTCAAGTGCATTGACCAGTCCACCCATATTGATGTCCCAGGCAAACTTAGGATTTCTTTCAGCTGTTGCAGAAAGAAGTGCGGCAAGGTGGATGATGGTATCAACCTTTTCATTCTTGACGATTTCACCCATAGTTTTTCCATCAAGTACATCCAGTATCTTAAATGGTCCTGCCAGAAGAGGTGAACTCTCATCAGGTCTTCTGATGTCTGTACCGATGACGTTATCTGTTCCGTACTGCGCTCTAAGTGCAGTGGTCAGCTCTGAGCCAAGTTGTCCCATGGCTCCTGTGATTAATATCTTCTTCATGCTTTTCTCCCTTAAATTACCCCTAATTCTTTTCCGACTTTTTCATAGATTCTTACCGCTTCTTCAAGCATCTCTTTTGTATGCTCTGCTGTCGGCATATTTCTTACCCTTCCTGTACCCAGGGGAACAGTAGGGAATACGATGGATTTAGCGTATACGCCTTCTTCGATGAGTTTCTTTGAAAACTTCTGTGTGAGGTTTTCATCACCGATGATGACTGGTGTGATTGGAGTATCGGAATGACCGATATTGAACCCAAGGGCTTTGAGTTCCTTCTTCAGGAAATCTCCGTTCTCCCAGAGTTTTTCGTTAAGCTTAGGATCTTCTTCCATCACTCTGATGGCTTCTATACATGCCGCCGCATTTGCAGGAGTCAGTGATGTAGAGAAGAGGAAAGGCCTTGCTCTGACTTTAAGCCAGTCGATGAGGTCCTTTGTTCCCGCAACATATCCGCCCACGACACCGATGGCCTTTGAGAGTGTACCCATCTGGAAGTCGATGTTCTTTGCATGTCCGAAGTGCTTGACTGTTCCTGCACCCTTGCCCATAACGCCTGAACCGTGTGCATCATCGATATAGGAGATGATGTCAAGTTCTTTGCAGACTTCAACGATACCGTTGATGTCCGCTACGTCTCCGTCCATGGAGAAAACGCCGTCACTGATGTACATGATTTTTCCGTAAGCGCCTGATGCAATGGCTTCTTTGGCCTTCGCTCTCAGATCGTCCATATCCTGATGCTTGACTCTGATGATCTTTGCACCGGAAAGTCTGCATCCATCGATGATTGATGCATGATTGAGTTCATCGGATAAAATGGCGTCATTCTTAGTCATAACTGCTGATATGGCACCCATATTGCAGTTGAATCCTGACTGGAATGCAATTGCCGCTTCTGTACCCTTGAACTTGGCAAGTTTCTTTTCCAATTCATCATGGATGTCCATGGTTCCATTTATCGTTCTCACTGCGCCGGCACCTACACCATATTTGTCTGTAGCATCTTTTGCAGCTTTCTTCAGTCTTTCGTCTGTTGCCAGTCCCAGATAGTTGTTTGAGGACAGGTTGATCAGTTGTCTTCCTCTGATGGTGATCTTTGGTCCATTGCTGCCTTCAAGAATGTCGATCTCATTGTATAGACCTTTGTTCTTCATATCATGAAGATTTTCAGTTAGGAAATTATCCAATGCTTTACTCATTTTACCCTCCTGTGTAGCCGTAGTATTTACAAATAGTTTTATTTGTCCGTATACTCCATTATAGCAGAGGAATTATTCTTGTAAAACCCTAATGAAGAATTTGATTATTTTATAGGAAATCCTTTACATACATCGACAAAATGATAAAAGAGTAAAGCGATATCATCCAATGTGATACACCTTACTCTTTCTCTGTTTTTCTCAGTTCATGCCGGATATGGATAATCTGCTTAAGTTCCGATACGGTAAGATCTTCATCCTTGTTTCTGTGAATGAGTCCATGACAGTTTTCACAGATGGGAATAAAGTCCTTATCCAGATCAAATTCATCCATCTTCATCTCATCTTTGATCACCTGATGAATCTGAATATATCCTCTGCCCACATCTCCATAAAAATTTTCGTATTTGAATCCGCATATGGCACAGCTCATCCCCTGACGCTTCAGGACCTTAAGTCTGATTTCCGGATCATTCTCGAATCTTGCCTTGATGCCGTAGATGAATTTATCGGCATGGAGCATATACTCCTTGGCATCCCTCTCCACATCCTCCGGAAAGATGACATCGGCAATGAAGGTCTGTCTGTCGATCTTCTCCAGCCTTAGCAGCGGAACATTTTCTTCTTTAATCTCATAGCCGTAGCTTTCAAAAACGTACTTCGATGTGACGTTACTGAGCTCCCTCGTCAAATCTTTTCCCCATCTCAGCTTGCCTCTTAATCTTTTATAATCGTCAAGATACAGGACCCCGAAGTAGTCGATTTTGTTGTAGGTGATTCTGATGTCCCAGCGGTCATGCTTTTCCATTTCGTGGAAATGAAAAAAGTCCCTGAGGTAATTGGGGATTCTGATCTCTCCATAAGTGAGAAGAGATTTATCTATTCTTTTAACAATGATATTGTCATCTACAATTTCAAATGAATGGATGCTCTTTTCCACTTTACCTCACCGCCTTTACCTGCATTATATAGACCAGATAAGAAAAATCTGCATGAATCAGAAGAACACTCTGTAACATATCCTATACTGATGCACACCCCTCTGACAGTACCAGATACCCTGTTTATGGCCTATTAAGTGTTGACTGCTTATATGAGTGCTTGACCTATTTGCATATAAAATTCTGTATATTAACTATTATATGTTATCTCAGGGCTTTTCTCCACCATAGAAAAATCTTTTTTTGTTAGCCCAATATTCTTTGTTGCATATTATTATTCTTAGTGCTAACATGATTAAGAATTATTCCCAAGGGAGGACGACTGGTGAATTTAAACGAAGTAATGAAATTTGTGGAAAGTGAATATATTGTCATCAACAATACACCATGTGAGCTTTGCGGAGGAAATTTCCTCACAGAGTCCGTAGGACTGAGTTTTGACAGTGGTAAAGCGGAAAATATTACACAGTGCGTCTGCGAAAACTGCGGACATGAAAGAGAATTTTCTTTCAGAGCACCTTTCATAAATACAATGAATGCAGATGTCAGCACAGAAGAATTAAATTAGAGGTGAAACATGAAAAAGGAAGTCATTGATGCCATTAACCAGGATATTGAAGCAGCATTAACCGATGTCACAGATATGGAGACCATTTTAGGAGAAGAAGCATCCGAGGAAAAAATCAAGGAAAAATTCAAGATGCTTTCCGAAAAAGTCACAAGCCTTGAATCTCTTCTAATCAAAGAAGGAATACTGTAATTCCGAAAACAGGATGCATATCATGGCATTCTTTTTTTTTCAATTGATAAATCCTATCATACATGGTTTACTGAATATATAGACAGAAAAGCAAAAATGAAAGACAGGTGAAACCCATGCTATTAGAAACAGGCTGCGGCTGTGGTTGCGACAACTGTAAGAAAAACGGTGTCACATGTGTAGACAAAATCAGTTTATTCGACTCCCTTACCCTTGATCAGAAAAATCTGATCTTATCAAAGTCCATACACAAGAATTATGAAAAGGGAGAGATCATTTTCTCACCTGGTGACCCTGGTGACAATCTCTATATCATCAACAGCGGTGAGGTTAAAATATACAAGCTGTCCAGTCAGGGCAAGCAACAGACGCTGCATGTACTGGGACCCAAGGATTTCCTTGGTGAACATGCACTGTTTGACTCAAAACCCATTATGAACTCGGCAGAAGCCATGAAGAAGACCAACATATGCGTTCTGAAAGGCTCCGACATCAGAGATCTCATCCTTCAGCATCCTGAAATGGGACTGAAGATTCTGGAACAGTATGCGAAGAAAAATGTCCAGATTCTGGATATTGTGGAATCCATAGGACTTTATGATGTGGAGCAGAGAATCGCAAAATATCTTCTGGATCTTTCCCGGGAGTTTTCCATGAAATCCTTCAGACTTCCCTTCAGTAAAGGAACGCTTGCAAGCATCATCGGAACCTCACAGGAGACCTTAAGCAGAAAGCTTTCCTCCTTGCAGGAGGAAGGGATTATTGCACTGACAGGGCAAAGAAACATTGAGATACTGGATGAGGCAAGGCTTTCAGACATTCTGGAGAGCTGAGGAATCCTCAGGATATACACTGACTCTCCGCTCAACGAATAGAATTGAAGAACCGATACCGCTCCAGAAGTTATTCCGGATCGATATCGGTTCCTTTTAATTGTTCATCTGTATGAGACTACTTCTCTACAGAAGTTTTTTCTTTCCTGCCATAATGCTTCTCAACGTATATGTACATGAAGACTGTTGCCATATATATTGCCCCCATTATCATGATCATATTCAGGAGTCCATCTTTTGAAAGCTTTCCTGTAGATATTTCATAATAGATCCAAAAGAAGTAGAATACTCCCACAACCGGAGAGCGGTCCATAATCTTTCTTCAATGCTTAATATCACCATACAGCTGTAAAAGGATTATGACTGGATTGGACAAAATACGACCATATAAAACCATAGGGGTTGAAACATCGATCATTCCTCCTAAAGAAACTATTTTATTCGCTGATATGAAGACAGACACTTTCCTCCATAAATTCTCTTATGTTATTTCAATACACGTCCGTTAAGATCATGACCAGATCTACGCACTCATCTACTTTACGAAAAGGGACTCCAGTTCCTTCACGAGCTCCTCTGCATTCTGAATCTCATAACCCGTTCCGTCCACTGCCTCATACCAGAAGTCAGGTTCTCCAAGTATGATGTGTTTAACTTTGCTGCCGTCTTCCAGAATCATCTGGATTTTCGCATCTTCTGTCCTGGTCGGAAAGAAATCCTTTAAGGATCTTCTGGCCTCATACTTCTTTACGATCTCAAGAAC
>DAMDIS010000003.1:27165-28098 GCA_032100885.1 Proteiniclasticum sp. | reverse complement strand
CAAAAGAAACCCCATAATCAGAATTCCAGCAGCAGCGGACAAAAGAAGAATTCCCTTCCTGTTCATACGATAACTCCTTTATTCTTCATTTACTTGAATTGAGTAATAATATATAATAATTATACTGATATTCTTTATCAAATACCACTGAAATTTATAGGAGGGAAAAATATGGAGACTTTTGTATATGCAAATCTGATCCTTCTCCCGATACTCTTTGCACTACCAGTACTGGTACTGTATTTCATCGTCAAGACCGCCGTTAAAAACGCAATCAAAGAGGCAAGAAGAGAGAACATCATCTAGAAAAAAACTGTTCATTTTCAGTACAAATCATGCACCGAGGATTCAGAGGAATCCCTTTTGTTTTGCCTTCATTCCCATCTTTCCAGATTAAGGACGACTCAAAAAGAGGCAATGTCATGCCCATAAGCACGTCATTGCCCCTTTTCAGAAGATCAGCATCATCATGATGCCGTCTTTACCATTCATTATCTGATTCTTAACGATCAGCCGGCTTAAGCAAGCTCCGCCTTAAGATCGTATTCAGCAGCTTCAGTAATTTTCACATTGACGTAGGATCCCACGACAAGATCTCTGTCTGTATCGATGAAAACAAGTCCGTCAATCTCAGGTGCCATCTCATAGCTTCTGCCATAGTAGCCTTCCTCGCCAAGTCCTTCAACAAGCACTTCATAGGTTCTGCCGATTTTCTTCTTATTGACGTCTCTGCTCACTTCCTGCTGACGGGTCATGATAAGATCCAGTCTCTTCTCCTTGTCGGCTTTCTTGACCTGTCCCTTCATGAGCGCTGCCGCCGTTCCCTCTTCCTTTGAATAGGTGAACACGCCGAGCTTGTCAAATCGGATGTCTTTCACAAAATCATAGAGTTCATTAAACTCCTCCTCGGTTTCCTGTGGGAATCCTACGATG
>DAMDIS010000003.1:20513-27155 GCA_032100885.1 Proteiniclasticum sp. | reverse complement strand
GATGAGCGATGTTCTAAGAACAATCTCCGGAATTTCTTTTCTCAGCTTTTCGATAAGAGAGAGGATGTCTTCCTTCTTCGTCCTTCTTGCCATTCTTTTGAGAACAGTGTCGCTGATGTGCTGGATGGGAAGATCCAGATACTTGACGACCTTCTCGTTGTCTCTGATTTCACGGATCAGCTCATCATCAAATTCCTCAGGATAGAGATAAAGCACTCTGATCCACTTTATGCCTTCAATTTCCTTAAGCTTCTGAAGAAGCTCAGGAAGACTTTTCTTTCCGTAAATATCTGTTCCGTATCTTGTTGTGTCCTGAGCCACCACGATGATTTCAGTCACTCCTGACTCCGCAAGTTTCTTCGCTTCCTGAAGGATATGGTCCATCTGTCTGCTTCTGTAGCTTCCACGGATCTTCGGAATGATGCAGTAGGTGCAGTGATTGCTGCAGCCTTCGGATATTCTGAGGTAGGCTGTCTGGCCTAGACCTGTTGTGATGATTCTTTCTCCTTCGTTGATTCCCTCATCCAGGTAATCAAGAGCCATGATTCTTTCCTTGGTGCTGATGAATTTCTCCACATACTGGTCAAGGAACCCGTAGTTGTTTACCCCCAGTATGATGTCCAGCTCCGGCATTAAAGTCAGCAGCTCTTCCCCGTATCTCTGGGTAAGGCAGCCTGTTGCCATAAGCAGCCTGCAGTTATGATTTTTCTTGTACTCGGCCATCTCCAGGATGGTATCGATGGATTCCTGCTTTGAGCTTTCAATGAAGCCGCAGGTGTTTACGATGATGATGTCCGCTTCTTTGGAATCATCAGTCAGTTCATATTTATTCTTCAACATACCCAGCATGATTTCAGAATCGATACGATTCTTGTCACAGCCAAGGCTTACCAGTCCTATCTTATATTTATCCAATTTAATCTCCCCGTATATCCGGCTCTTTTCCGGAAGCACTCATTCTTGTCTTTTCTAAAAATTTGCAACGTTAATATTATAACCTTTTTATCAAAGATTGCCAATGAATTCCATTCTCATTCAGGCCAGATTTCCCGATAAAAAAAGCCCCATGTTCAAAAGGGACTTTTAAGCATCATAATTCCTGAGATTTCATGGGTCTTGCTTTATGTTCTTTCGGAATCTGAACTTCAATTATGGTACCGCCTTCTTTTCTGTTTTTCGCGGTAATGGTTCCGCCATGACTCTCTGCAATCCATTTTGCAATGGAAAGGCCAAGTCCAGTACCACCGTTGTTTCTGTTTCTGGCTTTATCTTCTCTGAAGAATCTGGTGAATACCTTGTCGAGGTTCTCTTCTTTGATGCCCACACCGTTGTCGGCGACTCTAATGATTCCCTTATCCTTGCTGGAGGTTATGCAGAGCTCGATGACGCCCTTATCTTTGGTGTACTTCAGGGCATTGTCCATGAGGATGATGAGCAGCTGATGCAGCTTCTCATAACTTCCCTCAATGACGACCTCTTCCATGGGATTATAGACCAGTTTCTTGTTCTGGATCATGGCAAACTCGCCGTAGATGATGGCGATATCGTCTCCAAGCTTTCTCAGATCAAAGCTTTCCAGCTTATCAAGACCTGCTCCGGCATCGGCTCTAGTGAGGATCATGAGGTTGGACACCATACGGGAAATCCTTCTGCTCTCACGAAGTGCGGGTTCGATATACTCGTATTTGTCGATGATCTTCTCTTCAGGATTTCGAAGAAGCCCTTCAAGTCTGCTCTGTATGACGGCGATCGGTGTTCTCAGCTCATGGGACGCATCCTGAAGAAACGCTCTTTCCTTCTCTATTGACTCCTTCATCGGTCTTATGGATGCGCTGGCCAGTACATAACTGATCATGATGCAGGCGATGATGATCAGTATGGTTCCATTGATGAGAATCTTCTTCAGACTGTTCATCACCCGGATATCCGAGTCGATATTGTAGAGCACCTGGACTTCCTTTGGCTCACCTTCCAGAAAATGGTTGAACTTTATGGTCCGGTAGTAACCCCCCTTAAAGCCTACGGTTCGAATCTCTTCCAGAGGAATGTCATCAAACGCCGAAAGACTGTCCCGGTAGAATTCCGTTACGGGAAAATCCGGGTCAAGGGTACCATCCTCGTTCTTTACGATGGTCACCGTTTTCGGATTCAGGGGCAGTGCAACTTTAAGCTCTCTGTCGTGAACCCTCTGAACTGCCGATTTGAACAGAAGAAGATCCGAGTCCACGTTCTTCACCTGGTTTGTGGAGACGAACATGAAGATGCTCACTGCAAAAAGACAGATAATCACAAAGAATATGGATGCATAACTTATGATGATCCTAATCTTTTTCTTCTTCATCCGTCTCTTCCTCCACGGAGAACATATACCCTAAGCCTCTGACGGTTTTTATGGGCAGAGTATATCCGTAATTTTTCAGTGCCTTTCTGAGGTTGGATACATACACTTCCACAACACTCACCATGGTGTCGGAATCAAATCCCCATATCCTATCAAATATCTGTTCCTTTGTAAGGATGGTATCCTTGTTGGATATGAGATATTCCAGAAGATCATACTGTTTTCCCTGGAGAAAGATTTCCTTGTCTCTCAGGAAAACGCGCTTGGATTTACGCTCAAGGGTCAGATCCTTATACTTGATTGTGGCGATATCCATGAGTCTTCCGCTTCTTCTTAAGACAGCTTCGATTCTGGCAAGAAGTTCTTCTCTGAAAAACGGTTTGACGATATAATCATCTGCGCCAAGCTTCAGCCCCTTTATCTTGTCCTCAAGTCCGTCCTTTGCCGTAATCATGATCACAGGCGTTGTGATGCCCTGCTTACGAAGATGTTCAAGCACTTCGTATCCATTCATTTCCGGCATCATGATATCAAGAAGAATGAGATCGTAAATATCCTTCTCCGCTTCATAAAGACCCTCTTCCCCGTCACGGGCCAGGTCCACAGAGAAATTGTCTTTAAGATAATCGGCAATGGATTCTGCCAGGAGCTTGTCATCCTCTATTATCAGCATTTTCATCGTTTATTTCACCTCTAAAAAATCAGACACAAGTCTACTCATATCTACTGACATTTATACGCCTTGTGCTATAATGATTATAATATTTTATGGTTAAACCATTCTTAAAGGAGGTCCCACCTTGGACTTTATCATCATTGCACTGGCCTTTTTAGCCGTAATCATCGTTTTGAAGATCATGAAATCTGCATTCAAGTTCGTTCTCACCATTCTCATTCTGGCTTTCATCGCCTATTACCTCGATCTTCAGGGATTCATCGATATCGGTCCTTTCCTGGATGCCCTGGGCATCTGATTTCTCCCTGAAACTGAAAAAGTTTCATAATGCTACTATACCGCTTAGAAAGGCGAAAAACAATTGTGCAAAATTTAAGAGAAGATGATCCGCATAGGTGGTCATCTTCTCTTCTTATTTATATCATCTGTTCACGTTCCTTAGAGCTTCTTCAGAATCTCAAGGATTTTTGTGGAAGCCTCGTTCAAGATGTCAAGATCTTCTTCAGTAAGGCTCTCCAGCTTATGACGAGTCTGTTCCTTGACCTTGTCTTCCAGTTCTCCAAGATAGCCGCATCCTTTTTCCGTGAGGGAAATCAGAAGCTTCCTTCTGTCCTTCTGGCCTTCCTTTCTTTCAGCATATCCTTCAGTGATCAGACGATCTATGATAGGCGTGAGATTCGGCCTTGATATTTCCATTTCACTGGCCATATCCGACATGGTCTTCTCTTTATATTTCTTCAGCATGAACAGCACCCTCATGTGGCTTTGGGGAACCTCACAGTTTTTGGAAATGGTGTGGAAGTTCACAAGCTTATTATGCATAAACAGGGTGGCATGGAAAATATTTTCTCCGGTTTCATGGATCTTATCTATGTTACTCAAATAATGAACCTCCTAATGTTCTATGATGACAGTTCCTCATAATGATTATAGCAAATTTTCCCCTTCTTGCAAGAACTATTTATGAATTCATAATAATTATTGACTTATAACCTTCTCTAAAATATAATGAGTAGGATATTAACAGTTAACAGAAGAAAAAGCTGTAAAGGAGAGACACTAAATGCTCAAACTCATGAAATTCTTAAAGAAATATTCCCTTCAGATTTTCATCGTGATCATCCTGCTGTTTGCGCAGGCATCACTTGAATTATCCCTTCCTGACTATATGTCAAGGATCGTAAATGTCGGGATCCAGCAGGGCGGTATAGACAGCCCCTATCCCGAGGTCATAAGGGAAAGTGAGGTCAACCTTTTAAGGAACCTGATGACAGAGGAAGAAACGGAGGCCTTCGATGCCCATTACAGTCTGTATACGGCAGAGGACAGCGATCTTCTGGACCGGTTCCCCGGTATAGGTGAAGAACCTGTCTACGTGCTGACCATTAAGGAAGATGAACTTTCTTCCCTTGATTATCTCAATCCCTATCTTCTTATGATGTACGGACTGGGAAACGAAGAACACGCAGCAACGGTCATCCCCGGGGCAGACTTCTCTGAGCTTCCAGAGGGGATGACGCCCATCGAAGCCATCACCATGATGCCTGAAGCAGAAAGAAGAGCGGTCATTGATGAGGTTCTTCTTAAGCTGTCCGTCATGCCGGAAGCAAGCATCACTCAGACCGCAACACTTTACACCCGTGGCGAATATGAAGCTCTGGGGGCAGACCTCAGTCAGATCCAGACAAATTATGTACTCAAAGTCGGTCTTCAGATGATCGGCATCGCACTCCTTGCCATGCTTGTTGCCGTTGCAGTAAGCTTTATCGCAAGCAGAGTCTCTGCATTCCTTGGAAGCGATCTGAGGCTCTCCCTATTCAGAAAAGTGTCTTCCTTCAGCAATGAGGAATATAACGAATTCTCTACTGCGTCGCTCATCACAAGAAGCACCAACGACATCCAGCAGGTGCAGATGTTCACGGTACTTCTCCTTCGTATGGTGTTCTTCGCTCCGATCCTCGGTATCGGAGGAATCATCAAAGCCCTCAACACCAACAGGTCCATGGCCTGGGTCATCGCAGTTGGCGTCATGGTGATTTTGACTGTCGTGATCATCATGTTCAGTATCGCCATGCCAAAATTCAAAGCCCTGCAGAAGCTTGTGGACAAGGTCAATATGGTGGTGAGAGATTCCCTTGTGGGTCTTATGGTCATCAGAGCCTTCAATACAGAGAAGCATGAAGAAAGAAAATTTGATGAAGCAAATAAGGACCTGACAAAGACCAATCTCTTCATCTCGAGAATGATGTCGCTCATGCAGCCGATCATGATGCTCATCATGAACGCTTTAAGTATCCTCATCATCTGGGTAGGTGCCTATGAAGTGGACAAGGGAAATCTTCAGGTGGGTGATATGATGGCATACATCCAGTACACCATGCAGATCATGATGTCCTTCCTGATGCTTTCCATGGTGTCCATCATCCTGCCAAGAGCAACTGTTTCAATGAACAGAATCTCGGAAGTTCTGGATAAGGACATCACTATTACCGATCCGAAACAGCCCAAAAAACTTCCGGACAATATTAAAGGAGAGATTGAATTCAGAAACGTCTCCTTCAGATATCCTGGTGCTGAAGACAATGTACTCTCAGACATCTCATTCAAAGCACTGACAGGTCAGACAACAGCATTCATCGGTTCTACCGGTTCCGGTAAATCGACTTTAGTCAATCTGATTCCGAGGTTCTATGATGCCACTGAAGGAGAAATCCTGCTTAACGGCGTGAATGTCAGAGATCTCCCGCTTAATGAGCTCAGAAAAAGAATCGCCTATGTGCCTCAGAAGGGCATCCTTTTCTCCGGTACTGCTGAATCCAATATCAAATATGCCGACGAGAACATGAGCGACGAGAAAATGAAACGTGCTGCAAGAATTGCCCAGGCAGATGACTTTATCGAAGAAAAGGAATCAAAGTACGATTTCAGCATCGCCCAGGGCGGAAGCAACGTATCCGGAGGACAAAGACAGCGGCTCTCCATCGCAAGAGCCCTTGCAACAGATGCGGAAGCCATCATCTTCGATGACAGCTTCTCGGCGCTGGACTATAAAACAGATTCAAAACTGAGAGCCACACTCAAAAAAGAAGTGGACAACACCGTAATCATCGTCGCTCAGAGAATCAGCACCATAAAAACTGCTGAGCGGATCATCGTACTTGATGAAGGCAGAATCGTAGGACAGGGCACTCATGACGAGCTCATGAAGAGCTGCTCTGTCTACAGAGAAATCGCTTCATCACAGCTTTCAAAGGAGGAATTGGCATAATGAGCGAACAGAAACAGAAAAGCCCTATGAGAGCTGGCGGCGGACCCGGTTTCGGCGGCGGCCATCCAGGTGCAGGAGCCATGGGAGACAAACCTAAGGACTTTAAAAAGACATTCAAAAAACTCAGAGATTTTCTGAAGCCATATCTTCTTCCTCTGGTATTTGTACTCATATTTGCCATCGGAAGCACCATTTTCGCCATCGCAGGACCAAGAATCCTCGGAAATGTCACCACTGAGATCTTTGAGGGTCTCGTTGAAAAGATATCCGGTACAGGCGGAGGCATAAACTTCACGAGCATTCAGCGGACTCTCCTTCTTCTGCTTGGTCTCTACGGAGTCTCAGCCCTTCTTGCAT
>DAMDIS010000003.1:11346-20503 GCA_032100885.1 Proteiniclasticum sp. | reverse complement strand
GGTTTCCTATAATCTGAGAACAAGGATTTCAGAGAAGATCAATGCACTTCCTCTTAAATACTTCGACAGAAACTCCCACGGTGACGTTCTTTCCAGAATGACCAACGATGTGGATACCGTATCTCAGAGTCTTAACCAGTCCCTCTCCCAGATCATCACATCGGTGACCACCATCATCGGTATCCTGATCATGATGATCTCCATAAGTCTGCCTATGACACTCATCGCCATCCTTATCCTGCCCCTCAGCATGGGCCTTATGATTACCATCATCAAGCGGTCCCAGAAGTTCTTCAAACAGCAGCAGGAATATCTTGGAAAGGCAAACGGTTATGTGGAGGAAGCCTTCGGAGGACATGTCATCATGAAGGCCTTCAACCGTGAAGATAAGGCTGTGGAGGAATTCACCGTAATCAATGAGAGCCTTCAGGGCTCAGCATGGAAATCGCAGTTCTTCTCTGGACTGACCCAGCCTCTTATGGGCTTCGTGGGCAATCTGGGGTACGTATTTGTTTCCATATTCGGCGGTTATCTTGCCATAAGGCGTGCAATCTCCGTGGGTGACATCCTGGCGTTCATTCAGTACATCAGAAGATTCACCCAGCCCATCGCTCAGGTGGCTCAGATTTCCAACGTTCTTCAGTCAACCATCGCCGCATCGGAAAGAATCTTCGACTTCCTTGAGGAAGATGAGATTACAGATGAAAGCGGAATAAGAGTCGATCCGTCAGAGATCAGAGGTGAAGTCACGTTCAGGAATGTTCAGTTCGGATATAACGAGAACGAGCTCATCATCAAGAACTTCAGCCTGGATGTCAGACCCGGGCAAAGAGTGGCCATCGTAGGACCTACAGGTGCAGGCAAGACAACCCTTGTCAAGCTCCTCATGAGATACTACGAGCTAAGCAGCGGCAGCATCATGGTTGACGGAACAGACATAGACAAAATGAACAGAAAAGACCTCAGAGAATCCATCGGTATGGTTCTCCAGGATACCTGGCTCTTCCACGGAAGCATCATGGACAACATCAGATACGGAAAACTTGACGCTTCTGACGATGAAGTGATCAGAGCTTCAAAAGCCTCCTACGTCCACCATTTCGTCAAGACCCTTCCCCATGGCTATGACATGGAGATCAACGAAGAAGCGACGAACATCAGTCAGGGCCAGAAACAGCTGCTGACCATTGCAAGAGTCTTCCTGAAAGACCCATCCATTCTGATTCTGGATGAGGCCACAAGTTCTGTGGATACCAGAACAGAAGTCCTCATACAGGAAAGCATGGAGAAGCTCATGAAAGGAAGAACAAGCTTCATCATCGCACACAGACTGTCCACCATCCGTAATGCGGATATGATCCTCGTTATGAACGAAGGAGACATCGTGGAAACTGGAACCCATGACGAGCTCATAAGCAAGAAGGGCTTCTACGAGAAGCTGTATAACTCACAGTTCGAAGGTTAGGAGACCAGCATAGATAAGATTAAAAAAGGTGAACCAGATAGCGTTTAGCGCTTTCTGATTCACCTTTTCTTTTCATATAATCATTTTATTTTCTGTCATGTTTCCAAAGAGACTACAGGTTGATCCCCAGTTTGCTCTCCACATGTTCTTCAATCTCGTCTTTTCTCTCTTCTCTGAAGGTCTCTTCTGCCCTGTTCAGACTTCGGATCTGATGATAAAGAACCAGTATGGTCAGAACTGTAGCCGCCCCGTCGGCAATTGGAACTGCAGTCCATAAACCGATGAGACCATAGATCCTCGGCAGGATGATGATCAGCGGAATCAGAAGGATAACCTGCCTCAGCATGGACAGAACAAAAGCTTTTTTCGCCTGACCGATGGCCTGGAAGAAATTCGCACTGATGATCTGCATACCGATTACTGGCATCATCAGCATAAAGCGCCTGATCCCCACTATCCCCATTTCCCGTATATCAGGGTCCTTGGTGATGAAATTGATGAACACATGTGGAATCGTCTGAATCAGGATGAACCCGATGATACAGACGACGGTGGCGGAGATGATGCCCACCTTAAGCGCTTCCTTCACTCTCCTGTAGTTCCTCGCACCATAGTTGAAACCGATGATGGGCTGAAGTCCCTGATTCATACCGAATATCGGCATGAAGAAAAGCGTGACCACGGAATTTATGGCCGCATAGGCTCCTATCGCTAAAGGACCTCCATAAGTGGAGAGATTCTGATTCATGAAGATCCCGATGACACTTCCTGCAACCTGCATGGCAAAGGGTGATGCCCCGATGGACATGATTTCAAGCACTAAGGCTCTGCTGAATCTGACATAGGATTTTTTCAGTTTGAGCATGCTCTTTCCGGACAGGAAATAGCTCATGCTCCATAAGAAGCTCACAAACTGTGCAAAGATTGTGGCGTATGCAGCACCCTGAACCCCCATGTTGAATCCGTAGATCAGAATCGGATCAAGGATCGTATTGATGATGGCACCGATGAGCATGGTGTACATGGCGATTTTCGGATTGCCTTCCGCTCTGATGATGTTGTTCAGACCAAAAGCGATGGTGTTGAATACATTACCGTAAAGGATGATTCTGAAATAGCCGGTGGCATAAGATCTTATCTGATCATCCGCTCCGTAGAGATTGACGATCTGGTCAAGGAATAGAAGGCCGATTACGGTAACGCCTATGCCGACAACAACGAGCATGAAGAATCCTGAGCCGAAGATTCTCTCGGCATCATCTTTCCTGTTCTGCCCGAGCTTGATGGAAATGTTGGCACCTGAACCGATACCGAAAAGCATGGCGAATCCCATGATGATGAATGTTATGGGCAGGATTACGCCCACACCGCTGATGGCAAGTCCACCTGTTCCCGGGATGTTCCCGATGAATATACGGTCAACGATATTGTATAGCGACTGTACGATCATCCCCAGTATTGCAGGAATGGAGAACCTCAAGAATAACTTGAAGACATTCTCCTCCCTCATTAATTTTGCTCTATCTCCCAAAATAATTCCTCCTAAGTCCCTATAGGACATCTCTTATATTATATTTTCATATTCTACTATGATCTCATCGTAAATCATTGCGCCTTTGTTTCCTGCATCGATAATAATAGGAATATATTAGCATATCGCGTGCAGAATGGATATACCATCAGGATGTCCTGATAAAAATCTGTACTGCACTCAAAAAAGAAAGATACACAATGAAGTGCATCTTTCTTCAAATTTACTTTTCGTCAGGATCTTTTATGGTCTATCTGAGTGGGCTATCCGACTCGCCGCTGCTGCCGCAAGTGCTGCAACGATGTCATCAAGGAATGTATTGACATGTATGCCATGTTTTTCCAGATCCAGCTTTTTGATGATACCAATTTTTTCCTTATCCAAATAACCGAAGTTGGTCAGACCAATACTACCATAAACATTGACGATAGACAAGGGCAGAATCTCATCAATACCATACAATCCTTCGTCGCTTTCCACGATTTCCTGAAGAGGTTCAGGAAGAAGTTTCTTCTCCGCGATTTCATCTATGGCTATTCCCGTAAGAACAGCATGGATGATTTCTCTCTTCTTGAGTACAGCAATAAGATTTTCCACACAGTATTCATGGGTAAGCCCTTCATAATATTTCTGCTGCAGAATCATGACAAGTTCTGCGATATCATCAAGGGTCACGCCTCTTCTTTCCAGTGTTTCGATGGTCATCTTATGGAGTTCATCCATATTATACTTATAAGCCATATTGTTCTCCTTATTTCTTGACAGAATCTCTTTCAACAAGGTAATACTGCAGAACATACTGATCATCATCAAGAGGCTTGTTGTTCACGATCTTTATGAGCATTCTCATCCCCACTGAACCCATGTCATACATCGGCTGAGCAACTGTCGAGATTTTTGGATAGAAAACCGCAGCCATGCTGTTGTCATTGAATCCCATGACATCTACATCTTCCGGACAGCTGATTCCCTTATCTCTTAGTGCATTGATCGCGCCCATGGCAACCTCGTCGGATGCGCAGAATACTGCATCGATTTCGGCGTTTTCAAGGATGACATTGATTCCGTTATAACCATCTGCAGCCTTCAGATCTCCGAAGAACAGCAGGCTGTGATCAACCTCTATGCCATGATCCTTGAGGGCTTTCTCATAGCCGTTGTATCTCTTGGATACCGCATTGTTTCTGTCTTTCTTGAGTCCGATATAGGCAACTTTCTTGTTTCCCTTGTCAAGAAGGTACTTGGTCGCGTCATATGCGGCTTTCTTGTTGTCGATGGTGACACTTGGCATTCTGCCTCCTGAAACCTTGGTCTCTACAAGTACGGTCTTCAGTTCAAGCTCGTCGATGAGATCGATGATCTCACCTTCAAGGGACGAACTCATATAGAGCATACCGTCAACCATTTTCTCTTTCAGTACGCGGATATACTCTTTTTCCTTTTCAAGGTCTGAATCGGAGTTGCAGAGAATTATGTTATAATCGTAGATATTCGCAACATCTTCAGCACCTCTTACGACTTCAGGATAGAACTGGTTGGAAATATCCGGCACCAGTATACCTATGGTCTTGGTACGCTGAGTCTTGAGACTCCTTGCCACGATATTCGGTCTGTAGCTTAACTTTTTGATAGCATCCTGAACTTTTTTCTTTGTATCCTCATTTACTACGTCTACATTGTTTAATACACGAGATACGGTAGCGATCGATACGCCCGCCTCTCTTGCAACGTCTTTGATTGAAGCTGCCATGGTAACCACTCCTCATATTTATTCATTATTCATTTTGTTTTATATTATGCATTATTATATCACTATATACACGAATATTCACTGATAAATCATGCTGAACATTTCTCAGAAAACCTTATCATATCCATTGTAATATATATTTCCTGAAAATAGTTTAAACTTTTCATTAAAATGTAAATTGATGTCTTTGTTTACATTTCAATCTCTCTATCAATAGTACCATTTTACGGAACAAAATGAAATTGTTTCATAGAAGAAAAATCGTACTTTTTCTGTATATTTACAAACCGAGAGAAACACTTATGAAAAAGAACACTATTTTCATCTCACCAGTCATCCTTTCTCTTCTTCACCACTAAAGATGCAGTCAAAAATCACCTTGTTATCATATTTTAGATATATTATACTTTAATCATTATCTATTAAACACTACTCATATCAATAGAATCAGAGAACTAACTCTTTATAATCAATGATAGCTGGAGGCGTAGGATATGCAATATGACAGAGTAAACAGATCCATAACCACAGAAAGGCTGAGGCTCAGAATGTTCGAGAAGAAAGATGCTGAAAGCGTCCAGATGCTGTGCAACAATTACAATGTCTACAAAAACACATTATTCATTCCTTTTCCTTACACCATAGAGCATGCCCTCTTCTGGATGCAAAGCCACAAGGATCATTTTGATGCGGACAAGGGCTACGAATTCGCCATAACCGACAAAACCACGGGAGAAATCTTAGGTGCCATAGGACTTACCCATGACCACAGGTATCATAACGGTGAACTGGGTTACTGGATCGGTGAGAAGTTCTGGGGAAAAGGCTATGCCACAGAGGCAGGTAGAGCACTTCTGGAGTTTGCGTTTAAGGAAAAAAATTACCATAAGGTCTATGCAAGGCATTTCGGCTCCAATCCCGCTTCAGGAAGAGTCATCGAGAAAATCGGCATGACAAGGGAAGGCCTTCTTCGCGATCATGTCACGAAAGATGACCGCTATGAGGATCTGCACTATTACGGGATACTTCAGAAAGAAATATAGACATGAAAAAAAAGGCCAGCTTCCATTAAAGGAAGCGGCCATTTTTTTCTATCCGGAGAGATCCTGCTCTTTTCTCACAGGGTCTCTCTTCTTTAACTTCTGATCTACTTTACGACTTCTACACCGATGTTTATGCTTTCGCCATTGATGTTGAATTCTTCAGCAGCATGGTCTTCACCATATCTGATGTCTGCAGTCAGAGTTTCCTTCTTCAGATGGTCCTCATGATTTCTCATGATATCCATCAGTCTGTCGTTTCCGGAAACATAAAGCACGATCTTGTCTGCAACTTCAAATCCGGTTTCCTTTCTGAGGTTCTGGATCTTGGAGATCAGCTCACGCACATCCCCTTCTTCCTTAAGCTCAGGTGTGACATTGGTATCCAGGATGACACCAAGCTCGCCTTCACCGGCAAATGCAAAGCCTTCAAGGCCCTGCATGGTGACAAGAAGGTTATCCTGATTAAGGATTATGTCCTGTCCGTCTATGGATACCGAAACCTCGTCTCCGCGGTTCACGGTCTGGGCAAGTTCCATCTGATCCATTCCGTCTATGGCAGCCTTGATCTTAGGGATCATTTTGCCGTAGGTTTTTCCAAGAACCGGCAGGTTAGGCTTGATTTCAAAATTGACATATTTTGAAAGATCCGCACCCAGAACCACTTCCTTGATGTTCAGCTCTTCCTTGATGATGCCTCCATAATACTCTGGAAGTTCCTTCTCGGAAATCAGCATCTTTGAAAGAGGCTGTCTGTTTTTCATGTTGGATGTATTTCTTGCGCTTCTTCCCAGAGTGACCAGGCTGTAGGCAAGGCCCATCTCTTCTTCAAGCTTTGTATTGATGAGGGATTCATCCGCTTCTGGATACTTGGTGAAGTGTACCGATTCCTTCTCGTCATTCTTCAGTCCAACGATGAGGTTCTGATAGATGGTTTCAGCAAGATAAGGGACAAATGGCGCTGCAGTCTTAACAAGTGTCACAAGGACATTGTAAAGCGTTGTGTAGGCACCGATCTTGTCTTCTGTCAGTTCATCCGACCAGAATCTTGCTCTGTTTCTTCTTACATACCAGTTGGACAGATCCTCTGTAAACTCTTCGATGGCAAGTGCCGCCTGAGTGATTCTGTATCCGTCAAGGTCTTCTGTTACTCTCTTCACGAGACTGTTGAGCTTTGAAAGCACCCACTTGTCCATGACATTGTCTGACTTATGATCCTTGTAGTCCATTGGATTGAACTGGTCAATCTCAGCATAGAGTACATAGAAGGAGTAGACATTGTATAGGGTGAGGAGGAACTTTCTCTGGCTTTCAGCCACATCATCCTGGGAGAATCTGGTTGGCAGCCAAGGCATGGAAGCTGTATAGAAATGCCATCTGGTGGCATCTGCTCCCTGTTCGTTGATGACCTTCATCGGCTCAACGACATTGCCCTTGTGCTTGGACATCTTGATGCCCTTCTTGTCCAGAACATGTCCCATAACGATGACATTTTCAAACGGACTCTTCTTGAAGATCGCTGTTGAAATGGCAAGAAGCGTATAGAACCATCCTCTTGTCTGGTCAACGGCTTCCGAAATGAACTGTGCAGGGAAGTTCTCTTCAAACATTTCCTTGTTTTCAAATGGATAGTGCCACTGCGCAAAAGGCATGGATCCTGAATCAAACCAGGCGTCGATGACTTCGTTTGTTCTGGTCATTGCGCTTCCGCACTTTTCGCATGTGAGGTGCACCTTGTCGATATATGGTTTATGGAGCTCGATATTCTCAGGAACATCGATGCCCTTTTCCTTAAGCTCTGCAATGGATCCGATGCACTCTCTGTGACCGCATTCACATTCCCAGATCGGAAGTGGTGTTCCCCAGTATCTGTCTCTTGAGATTCCCCAGTCGATGACGTTCTCCAGGAATTTACCCATTCTTCCTGTTCTGACATTGTCGGGATACCAGTTTACGCTGTTTGAGTTTTCAAGAAGCTCTTCTCGAAGTGAGCTCATTCTGACGAACCAGCTGTCCTTTGGATAGTAAAGCAGAGGAGTATCGCATCTCCAGCAGTGTGGATAGGAGTGCATATACTTTTCTGTGCTGAAAAGCTTGTTCTCGTCTTCCAGCCATTTGAGGATTGCCTTGTCCGCCTTACGGACATCCATGCCCTTGAACGGTTCCACTTCGTCCACGAATTTACATTCCTCGTTGACCAGATGGATGAACGGAATGTTGTTCTGCATACCCACCATGTAGTCGTCCTCTCCATAGGCAGGTGCTGTATGAACAACGCCTGTACCATCGGACAGGGTGACAAAGTCTCCGTGGATGACAAAGAATGCTCTCTTTTCAGGGGTATGGAAAGGCATCAGCTGCTCGTAGTCTGTGTTGACCAGCTCCTGTCCCTTGAATTCACGTACAATCTCATAATCCAGTCCGTTAAGCACCTTCTCGCAAAGCTCTTTCGCAAGGATCAGGATCTCGTCCCCGACCTTCGCCTCCACATAGGTGAAGTTTGCATTGACTGCGAGTGCCGCATTGGATGGCAGTGTCCAAGGCGTTGTGGTCCAGGCGAGGATATACTTGTTTTCTGTTCCTGCCACCCTGAACTTTGCAATGGCTGTACTGTCTGTGACATCCTTATATCCTTGAGCCACTTCATGGGAGGAAAGCCCTGTTCCGCAGCGTGGACAGTAAGGCATGACCTTGAAGCCCTTGTAAAGGAGATCTGACTCCCACATGGTCTTCAGTGCCCACCACTCTGATTCGATATAATCATTCTTGTAGGTGATGTAAGGATCCTCCATGTCTACCCAGAAACCGATCTTCTCGGACATTTCCTTCCACATGCTGGTGTATTTGAATACACTTTCCTTACATTCATTGATAAAGTTCTCTACACCGTACTCTTCAATGCCTTCTTTCCCGTTGATTCCGAGCTTCTTTTCGATCTCAAGCTCAACTGGAAGTCCATGGGTATCCCATCCGGCCTTTCTCAGTACTTTATAACCTTTCATAACCTTGTATCTTGGAATAAGATCCTTGATGACTCTTGTCAGAACATGTCCGACGTGAGGCTTTCCGTTTGCTGTCGGCGGACCGTCAAAGAATGTAAAAACCTCTCCATCCTGGTTCAGCTTGTAACTCTTGTCAACGATATTCTTTTCCGCCCAAAGCGCTCTGATCTCATCTTCCATTGATACAAAGGATTTTCCTGCATCAACTTTCTTATACATCACACGACAACTCCTTATCTTCAAAAATAAAATATATAAAAAAGACCCGTCCAAAATAGGACGAGGTCTCGCTATACCACCTAATTAATTCAATTTCAGATACGCAAAGAGAATCTCCTTTTAATATCCTATTTCGTAACGCGAAACCAC
>DAMDIS010000003.1:0-11336 GCA_032100885.1 Proteiniclasticum sp. | reverse complement strand
TATTTTCGGCATATCCACTCCCAGGTGATCTTCTCTTCCTGAGGCTAAGGTTTTTCAGCATGCAACCTCTCTCTTTAAGCCTTTTACAGAAGGTACTTGTCCTTTTCACAGTGTTTGACTTTATCATTATATTATATGCATAATCCCATGTCAATCAACTGAGCTACGCACTTTAGCCCTGGAAAGCCTTTGATATCTGTACTTATTCCTTATCCTTTTTGCTCACGTAGGCCTTCATATGGACAACATTTCGTCCAAGCTTAAGCCTCGGCATCTCGTCATTGGCAAAACCCAGGTTGTCCCATCTGCTGATTCTGTTGAGATAGTCCATGAGCATCTTCTTGCCGCTCTTGATGTCCTTCTCTTCATCAAAGTTCATATCTGCAAGGAATTCCTCAATGACCTGGTCGGTTTCACGGGTCTTTCTTGCTATTTCGATGGTCCTGTCCAGATAGAATCCGAAATAGAACTCTTCAGGGATATGGGGATACATGGTGATGAACTCCTCATCCGGTGTGAAGTGTTCCTGGAAATAGCCAAACAGCTCCTCATACTCTTTTTCATGTTCAATGAAGGAAGGATCTGCTGCGTCCATAAAATCAGGTTTTTCGTAGGCTTTGTATCCCTGTCCCTTATTCCATCTTCTGATTTCGGAGATATCGTAGAAAATTTCAAAATCGATGTCCACGATATATTCCTTGTCATCAAACATAATGGAAGCGTAGGTATCCTGCAGGGAATACTTGTAGGACAATACACGGTTGAAAAACTTGCTGTCCATATTGCCGTGATTTCTGCTCACGATTTCATAGAGCTTGTCGATTTCAACAGCACCGTAGTAGTACAGTGCACCCTTAATGATCTTTGCCGCTTCATCGAGATATGCCGCCATGCTGAGCCTTTCCGGAACAAGGTATGTCTCAAAAAGCTCGATGAACTCACGGCTCACATGGGCGTGAATCTGTCCGATATCCTCCATGTCGAAATCCGGATGGATGAGGCAAAGATCCAGAAGACTGCTGAGCGATTCAAGCTCCGCAGGCGGACCATCACTCGGCTCGCTGTCGTCACGGAAAATATATTCTCCATGGTTTTCCTTCATCCTGTTCAGAAGAACCAGATCCTCATGGGACAGCATGTAATACACTTCAATGACATAATCCCTGATCGCATTTTCAAGAAGTGTGACCAGTTCCTCCTTTTCAGCGTCCTCCACAAAATCCACATTCATGAGGTCAAGGGTATTCTGGATTTCTTCTTCTTCGTACTTCTCTATGATTTCTCTCATATTCAGGTATTTATATTCCATATTATCTCTCCTTATGAGGCATATCCTAAGCTGCATTCCATGCCTCGCTTCTATCTATTATATCCTATTTAAACAGCGAAAGCCGAACATTCTATGAATACAAAGAAAAATATCCTAAAACAAACCATCCGCCTCAGTATCGGAAGTGCCCCGAAGGATCTGAAATAACCAGCAGTAATCCCTGAAAGTATGGTTACGGGCAGAAGGAGACAGGAAGAGAATGCTGATCGGAAAAAACATAGATGCCTTCGAACTTGTGATCACTTCCATAAAAAAATCACGACTTGTGCCGTGATTTTAAGGTTTTCTTATTTCAGTTGAGGTAGGTCACTCTGACATGTCTTGCTTCCTCACCCAGATCATCAAAGACCCGTAGAAGCGACTGTCCGTACTGCCCGAGATGCTCGGTGATCTCGGATGCATTCACGATGACGATCTCTGTATCATTACCCCTTGTGCTTAACAGATCCCAGAGCGCATCCAGATTTCTGCCGTAGTAGTCCGGGAAGCAGAATTTTCTTTTCAGGTAGGCATGGGCAACTTCTCTTGTGATCATTCTTTTGCCGTTCAGTATGATTCTCTTCATTCAAATCCCTCCATATCAGTAGAGCTTTTCAAAGGACTCGTAATGATCGTCTGTGTAGTAGATCAGTCCGTCATCTGAAAAAACGATCCTTCTGGCATTACGCCTACCGCCCTCATAGTCGATGTCCGCCTCATACCATTTTCTTCCTGACTTATCTGGCAGAAGCCCTTCCCTGTTACCGAACCTGTCTCCGCCGATGCTCATCTCATCGGTCACATCCCAGAGATTTCCGCGGCTTGCATCCCAGCCAAGATCCATGGCCTCATTTTTCGTGATGTAGTTTTCAGGGAGTCTTCCATAGATATGGATGTACTCCGCCACTTCCTCCTTGGAGGTATAGTGCCCGTCTTCAAGGATACCGGACTGCCCTTCGGGCATCTCCGATTCGGGAATTTCCTCACCCGGAATCTCACCCTCCGAAGGTTCTTCCACTTCCGGTATGGAGGATCCGTCAAACTCCATGTCAAGAATGCTGCATCCCGTAAAGGTGAAAAAGAGGGCTAGGACCAGAATAAGTCCAAAGCCTTTTCTGAAGATATTCTTCATCATTCCCACTCACCGCTTTTATAGCCGTCGATGAGCGCTTTGATCTTCAGCCCGCATCGTCTTCCTCTGCACTCGCCCGAACCTGACCCGGTCGCTTCATTGACCTTGACGACGCTGTCCGCGCCTTTTCGGATGGCATCCTTGATTTTGCTTCTGGGTATGGCTCTGCATATGCAGATTTTCGTTATATTGTCCATGATTCTCGGATCGATCTGATTGTCCATAATATCACTCCTTACCTGAATTATACCTAAATCATCACTCTAATAACAGACAATCATATAAAGTTCATCTTGCTGTAACTCTGTTTCATATCCGTTCATTGAGTTTCTTTCAGAATAATGTCATAATTAAACTAAGTTCACTTCAAGGAGGTCTTACCATGGCAGACAAAATACTTGTCATCACAAGCAGCATTCTCGACCAGGGCGTCCTGCCTCAGGAAAAGCAGAATTCACAGGGTCCATTACCCGTTGTGAAGGATCTCATCGATCTCGGCATCAACCTGATCGTGCTGCCGAATATTGAAAAGCACTATGCGCTTTACAGGAAGAAGCTTTCTGAAACTGGAGAACCAGGTGAAGACTTTTATCTGAAATACATCAAGTCTCATCTTGTACCGCTGGTCAATGAGGTGATGGAGAGAGTTCGTGCCGGCAGCACTTTCCTCGGCGTACTTTCCTTCGGTGCTGATGAGTCCCAGAGGGTCGAGCCGAAAAGCAGTCCCATCATGATCGAACTCTTCAGACTGTTTGACCGGAACTGCATGCTTACACCCTATTATGAGATCAGGGAGAATCTGCCCGCTGAAGAGATGGAGCTCATCATTTCAGAAATCGCAGAGACACTGAGAATATGACGATGAGACATATGATCATAAAGAATCATATCGTCAACCAGGCCAATCTCATTGAAGTGAAGAAAAACGACCGTGTCCTGCGCCTGGAAGAATACATCGGCAATCCTGTCTGGCAGAACTGGGTATACTGCATAGCACGGGATACTTTAAAGGAAGGCTGGATCCCCAGAGAGTATCTGAAGGATGTGGATGAGGAATCCATCGTCCTTGAGGACTATTCCTCGAGGGAACTGGAGATCACCGTAGGTGAGGTCGTGCAGGTCAAAAAGACAGTGAACAGCTGGGCCTACTGCATAAGTGAAGGAACTGCGGATGAAGGATGGGTCCCCTTGGATCATATGGAAAAAATCAGGAGATAATGATAAAGGAAGCAATGTATCGATGAATACACTGCTTCCTGTTTTTTTGCATCTTATTTAAAATTCCAGCTTGATGATGCCGTGCTTGTACTCCGGAACAATATCGAAAAGATCCTTCTTGAGGCAGTACTCGACATCCTTCTCAAGTCCAAGGTCCATAAGCACTTTTGAGTGCTGAGCCTGGTAGACGTAGCTCGTAAGATCCATATGACTTCTGTAGATGAGAAGAGCGGTCTTTGCCACATCTGTAAGCTCATATTCTGCCACATCAAGGATATCCTGAATGATGGCTCCTGATGCGATGAAATCGTCCATGGAAAAATGACCGTTCGTTCCGGAATTGACGATGACGATGTCGCTTTTTTCTTCTGCAGCTTTTGCGGATACGGCCTTCGCATTCAGAAGCGCCCCGATATAGACTTTTGCAGCCGCGCTGCTTCTGGATATGGCCAGTGTGCCATTGGTTGTGGTGATGATGACATTTTTGTCGTATACGGCTGTACTTGTGTATTCTTCCGGTGAATTGGAAAGATCAAACCCTTCGATTTTCTGGGCTCTTCTTTCACCACCCAGAACGACGTTTTCAAGTTTCTTTCTCGTTTCCAGAGCTTCCTCCACCGATGTAACCGGAACAACACTCTTTGCACCGTTTTTCAGTGCTGTGATGATGACTGATGTGGCTCTGAGCACATCGATTACGATTACTGTGGTGTTCTTGACAAGCTCCGGAATCACCTGACTTCCTGCGGTAATGATATCAATCTTCATTTTGTATTTTCTCCTCTAATATGCTTCTGGCAGTATTCTTCTGCATGCTGTAGTGCTTTCCCTGGTAGAGATCGTTCTTTATGAAATAGTCGTCAATGGCATTTAGCACTTCCCACTTCTTCAGAGACCACATGGGTCCGATGAGAAGATCTCTTGGTGCGTCTCCCGTTGTTCTGTGGATGACGATATTTTCGGGAAGGAGGGCTATGGACTCCCCAATGAGTGAAACATACTCCTCCATTTCCATGAACTCAAGCTTCCCTCTTTCATACAGGTGAACCATTGGTGTATCTTTCATCAGATGAAGGAGATGGAACTTTACGCCCTGAATGTCCATTCTGGCAAGATACCTTACCGTATCAAGCATATCCTCCCTGTCTTCTCCGGGCAGCCCGAAGATTACATGAACCACAACATCGATGCCGAGGTTTCTAAGATCCTTCACCGCCTTTTCAAAAACAGGAAGATCATATCCTCTGTTGATTGCTCTGCCTGTTCTGTCGCTTACAGTCTGAAGACCAAGCTCCACAAAGGTATACACTCTTCCGGTAAACTCGGAGAGGACAGATAGCACTTCCTCACCAAGACAGTCCGGTCTTGTGGCTATGGAAAGGGCAACGACCCCTTCCTGTGAGATGGCTTCCTCGTATTTTTTTCTTAAGACGGCAGGCTCGGCATAGGTATTGGTATAGGCCTGGAAATACGCGATATATTTACCGCTGTGCCATTTCTTCTCCATCTTGCAGCTGATGTCGTCAAACTGTTTCTGTATGCTGAAATCGCGGTTGCCCGCAAAGTCCCCGGATCCTCGTTCACTGCAGAAAATGCATCCGGTTCCGTTTTTTGTCCCGTCCCGGTTCGGACAGGAAAAGCCTGCATCCAGGCTGATTTTATAGACCTTATCCTGAAATTTTTCTCTCAGGAAGTAGTTCAAGCTATGATAACTTTTATCGCCCCATAATTTCATCTTTTCACCATTCTTTCGTTTCCAAACCATAGCTTTATATATGATTTTTCCAGTTGAATTTTTCATATTAGCTAAATTATACCGATTTTTAAGCGCATAACCTAGGATAATATTTATTGTTTACATTTTAATTTGTCATCATTGCGGATTACGTCATATGAATATACTACATTATCCGGAAAAAGTAACGACCATCTTTTGTGAAGATGATCGTTTCAGATGAATATTATGGTGTTTTCTCACTGAAATATCGGTTTATGCCGTTGACCATTCCCTGAACAAGTTTATCCTGATAGCCCTCTGTATTAAGAAGAAGATCCTCCTCTTCATTGGACATATATCCAAGTTCAAGTATGGTTGCAGGAACTTTAGACCAGTTCAGGGTCACCATATTGTCCATGGCCTGAACCCCCGCGCTTTCCGCACCGGTCGCTTTGATCATCTCGTCATGAAGTATTGCTGAAAGCTTCATGAACTCGTCACTCAGATGTCCCACATAAGGGTTTTCCTTCGACGGATAAATGGCCATAATCCCCTTTCTGTTTCTGTTCTCACTGCCGTTGGCATGGATGGAAACAAAAAGATCGGCACCGGCTTCGTTGGCCAGTTCAGCTCTTTCCCGGTTGCTGATGGAGACTTCATGGGCTGTTCTTGTCAGGGAAACGTCAAGATTGAACACATACTCATAGATACCCGATGCCACACCTCTTGTTCCTGAAGAGACACGATTTTTCATCTGATCGGAATCAGGTCCAAGGGGTTCCTTTTCCTTATCCTGAACAGCCTGATGCCCGGGATTTATCACGATGATCTTCTTCACTTCTTCCACCACAGGCTCAAGAGGAATCATGCTCTGTGCAAGGATCTCCGCCTTGATTTCTTCCACTTCAAAATCTTCATCCACATAGGTGAGATATTCATCAAGCTCTTTCATTGCCGTTTTAAAAAGCCTTGCTTCGCTCAGTTTTTCAGCTCTTTCCACATAGATATTCCGGATCTCCGAAAACATCTCCTTTTTTCTTGTCTGTCCCTTTTCATCGATGCTTGCCACTCCGCTTAAAGCTTCATAGACTTCAGGATATCTTTCCTTCTCCAATAAGTCTTCCGCATCACGAAGATGCCGCCTGGAGTCAGACATCACTTTTGAATAGTCCAGCTTTTCCATAATGCTGATACTGTCCTGATGCGCATCGAAAAGCCCCTCGAAAAAGATGACCGCTTCATCATACTTCTCCTCTTGGAGCAGGACTTCGCCTTCCTGAAGCTTCAGATTGAGCTCCTCTCTTTTGTCCGATCCGCATCCTGCGGCGCTCATGATCAAAAAGACAAGGAACAGGATGACCGATATACTCTGTTTTCTCTTCATGGAACAACCCTACTTCTTTCGTTCATTATTTACTAAATCCTGTCAATATCGCGATGCTGCGTGACGACGCTGCAGTTCTTGCCGGTGAGAAACTCTGCTGTCTTTCTTGCAAAGGATACAGAACGGTGCTTTCCGCCTGTACATCCGTATGCGATCACAAGCTGGCTTTTTCCTTCTTCGATATAAAGAGGGACCAGATATTCGATGAGATCCATAAGCTTTACAAATAATGTCTGTGCAAGCCCGGTCTCCATGACGTAGTTGTACACTTCATCATTTTCTCCGGTCTTTTCTCTCAGTTCAGGCACGTAATAAGGATTGGGCAGATATCTCAGGTCAAAGACAAGATCAGCATCATTGGGGATGCCGTACTTGTATCCGAAGGATACCGTCTTGATCTGCATGCTGTGTGTGCCTTCAAGCTGAAACAGTTTGATGACTTCTTTTTTCAGATTCGCACTGCTGAGAAAAGTGGTGTCAAGGATATAATCCGCGCGGCTCCTTATGGTTTCAAAGGAACTTCTTTCTTTGTCGATGGCCGCATCAAGGGACGTGATGGCGCTGCCCATCATGGGATGCTTTCTTCTTGTCTCTTTATATCGGTTAAGAAGAGTTTCGTCAGATGCATCCAGAAAGAGAAGCTTATATCTGATTTTATTTTCGTCCAGCATTCTGATCTCTTCATAAAGATCAGTGAATACATTTTTGCTTCTGGCATCCACGACAAGTGCCAGACGGTCCTCTTTACCCTTTGTCCCGATACTCAGTTTTGCAAAGGACAATATAAACTGAGGAGGCAGATTGTCGACACAGTAAAAGCCAAGATCCTCCAGAGCGTTGATCGCCACTGATTTACCTGACCCGGACATTCCTGTTACAATTAGCAGTTCCATCTTAACACCTCCATTATTTCAGATGTCTTGATCAGCTGACCGATCAGTACTTCTTTTCTTCTTCAAGCGCTTCTTTCTTTCTGATTTTTTCACCTTCATAGAAATCTTTTGCAATATTCCTGTAGCCCATCTCCTTGAGCACTCTGACCACCACACCTCTGATTTCATAGGTGGATGTGATTCCATCAGCGCCTCTTACTTTTACGATGGTTTTTTCCACTGAATCGGCAATCAGTTCAAGTTCTTTTTCTGTAACCTGTATCTCGGAATCTCTAGCACTGTTGGCAACGGAGATCTTGATTCTGTCTCGAGCAAAGTCACTGATTCTGCCATCTCTTTTCACAACTTTAAGCATAATTAACCCCACCTTTAACTTTGATTTGTTGTTATTATTATACTATAAGCCGGAGAAAATTACGCAACATCTGGGGAAATTCATCCATACTCAACGCTTTTAAAAGAACTTCATGTAAAGATTTGGAACAGATTGTAAACCGTCAGACAACATCCTCTGAATTATCGCAATTTTTAAGCTGATTCCGATTCCTTTGAGGTACAATAGTTATTGTCAGATAAATGATATACCAAAAGTATGAGGAGTGATTTTATGAGTAATACAGTATATCAGATCGTAAGACGTAGAGACGGTGTTAAAGCGAAGAAGCTGAGAAGAGAAGGCGTTGTGCCTGCGGTAATCTACGGTAAAGCCTACAAGGACTCTTTACCTGTCGAGATAACCCTGCAGGAAGCCAACAAGCTTTTGAAGGAAAACACCCAGACATCGATCATCAAACTTGAAGGACTGGATGAGACCGTCAATGTCATCGTAAAGGAAGTTCAGCGCAACGGTGCAACTTTCCTTCCCGAGCATATCGATTTCCAATCCATTTCCTTACGTGAGATCATCACTGTAAATGTTCCGATCCATATCATCGGTGAAGAGAAACTGCAGCACAACCAGCTGATTTTCCAGCCTAGCCTTCAGGAACTTGAACTGAAAGGACCAGCTGAGGATCTTCCAGAAAGACTGGAACTGGATGTCACCGATTTAGAATTTGAAGAGAAAGTATTCGTCAGTGCCATTAAGGTTCCGGAAGGAATTGAAGTGCTTGACGAAGAAGATGCACTCATCGGAGTCGTCATTTCCGCAACCTCAGTAACTGAAGAAGATGAAGCGGCTGATGCTGCCGAAGCTGAAGGTGAAGACAGTGCAGAAGTGCCTCTAGTGGATGAGAAAGAAGAAAAATAATCTGTCACAATATAGAAAACTGAAATTCATTGATCTGATAAACCGGCCAATCGGGGCCGGTTTTTTAATTGTGGATATCACACTATGTCCATGTGAGCTATGTGTTAATCATTCCTTTATATTGTGTTCAATTTTTTATAGTATACTTTATCCACTCATAAAAATGTGTTTGAACGCATTTTTAAAGTTTATGAATCAATATAACTAGGAGGTATGTTATGACTTACATCATTGCAGAAAAATTCCCGCACCCCATCATTGAGAAGAGTGAACCGCCTCTAGTCTCCATCTACATGCCAACAAGCAGGATTGCTACAGAAACAAAAAACAACAGCATCAGGTTCAAGAACCTCCTCAGGCAGGTAGAACATACTCTGACATCAGATTATGCCGGAAGAGCCACTGAAAAGATCCTGGAAAATTTGAGAGAAATGCTGGACGATAAAACTTTCTGGTCCTATCAGCTGGATGGACTTGGCATCCTCGCATCAGAGGATGAAGTTGTCGTATATAAACTCCAGAGAGATGTCATGGAATACTGCGAGGTCTCAGACACGTTCTACATCAAACCCCTTCTTAACGCTTATCAGACAGACGACAGTTTCCAGATTCTGGCGCTGTTCAAAGATGATTTCAAGCTGTATGAAGGAAACCGATATGCTTTAAGAGAAGTGGAAATCCCTGAGGATGAATACAAATCCCTGAAGGATGTCGTCGGATATTTCTACGAGGAAAATCATATGCAGGGTTCATCCGTGGGTATGGGTTCACAGGGCGGCGCAACAAGATTCGGTGTAGCCGGCTCCACAAGAGACGAGGAAGCTGTGGACATGGAGAAGTATTTCAGATGGGTGGACAGATACGTCATGGACAACCATTCAAAGAGAACAGAAGTGCCCCTGATTCTCGCAACCCTACCTGAAAAACAGTCGGAGTTTGAGAAGATCAGTCATAACGACTACCTGATGAAGGAAGGAATCAGCAAGGATCCTCAGTCCCTCGACGAAAAAGAGCTGAGAGAGCTGGCCTGGAAAATCATGGAGCCTAAATTCAATGAGAATCTTGAGAAGGCAAACGACAGATTCGAACTGTCCAAATCAAGAGAGCTGGCTTCAGAAGACATCAGCGAGATTGCAAGAGCGGCCAGAGACATGAGAATCGACACACTGCTCGTCAATCTGAACAAGACAGTACCCGGACATATCGATACGGAAAGCAAAAAACTGCTGGATGAAAACGGATCAGGAGATATGCTCAATGATCTGGCTCTCCTGGCACTGAAGCAGAAAGCCAAAGTTTATGTCGTATCAGACGAAAAACTGTCCCTGGATAGTGGAGTAAAAGCCATTTTCAGATTCCCAATGTCATAAAAACTGCTGTATGGGCAGCTGCAGACTTTTCTCTGCAGCTGCCTAAAATAGTGTGAACCTGAAAACGGTACCGTATGATATACTTTGAGTGAAAAGAGAAATCGCAATTTGGAGGGTTCATATGAAACTTTTTGTTACAGATCTTGATGGCACACTTTTAAATTCAGATCATCAGCTGACCGCGTTCAGCATGAACGCAATCAGAACAGCCATGAATACGGGTATGCCGGTATGTATCGCCACAGGAAGATCTTATAACGACATACTGGGGATCATTGCGGATCTGCCGGTCAGGCCTTATATCATCTCCAGTAACGGAGCCAGTGTCTATCATGCCGACGGAAGAAAGATGCACTCCACTTCCATCCCGAAGGATCAGGTCAGAGAGATCATCACCTATCTCAAGCAGCAGAATCTGGAGTTTGAAGTGGCAGATGATGAATATACCTATATCACCCAGGGCGGACTGGATCTTCTTCACAAGGAACTGGAAGATGTGGGATCAGTAGATACGGCGAAGAAGGGAGAGCTGGAAAAGGATGTTCTCGGACTTGTCCTCTCCCAGGGCAATCTTAAGGTCGTCCCAACGATGGAGGACCTCCTCAGCCGAATTGAAAGCGCAAACAGTGTATCCTCCATCAGTGCCTATCTCAATAAGATACAGAAATCCATGGAGTATTTCACCATGGACAAAAGAATCAGAACCTTCAGCTCCTGGAAATACAATTTTGAGATGACCAGCAGCCAGACTTCAAAAGGCATTGCACTCAGGCATCTGTGCGAACATCTTGATGTCGCCCTCGAAGATGTGGCCGTAATCGGTGACAACTACAATGACCTTTCCATGATCAAAATTGCAGGAATAAAGGGTGCCATGGGCAATGCGGTGGAAAACGTGAAGAGCATCGCGGACTACATCGCTCCTTCAAATGATGAGGACGGTGCAGCGAAGTTTCTGTATCATCTCATGGATGAGATGGGCATCCTGTATAAGTAGGAACCATTTAACCGAACTTGTTTAAAATAACCCCTTAATCTATAATGATGCTATATCATTTAGTGAT
>DAMDIS010000002.1:49383-50629 GCA_032100885.1 Proteiniclasticum sp. | reverse complement strand
ACATAAGTGCCTTTTGAGCATGTCATGAGAATTTCCCCTGTATCGTCCTGGAATCTGGTCAGCTCTATTTGAAAAACTGTGATCGGCCGCTCCTCGCGGTGCACTTCTACACCTTCCCGGGCGAGATCGTACAGTCTTTTACCGTTTATTTTCAGAGCGGAAAACATAGGCGGACGCTGCATGGTATCCCCAAGAAACAGTTTAAGCTTCTCTTCCACAGCGCTTTTTTCGGGCAAAGCCAGACCTGTATTTTCCACCTGACCGAATGCATCCAGTGTATCGGATATCTTTCCCAGGGCAAATCCTGCACGGTAGGTTTTATGTCCGGCCATGATGTAGTCCACAAGTTTTGTCGCTTTGCCGATGCATACAGGCAGCACGCCTTCTGCCTCCGGATCAAGTGTTCCGGTATGGCCCGCTTTCTTTACTCTGGTGATTCTTCTCACAGCAGCAACTGCTGTAAAGGAGGTGATCCCTCTCTCTTTATAAAGGTTGATTACTCCGTTCAAACAGCTCTCATCCTTTCTATTTCATCAAGAACAGCTCTTTTCGCCTCTTCAAGCGAATCTGACTTTATGTTGCAGCCGGCTGCTCTTACATGACCTCCGCCATCAAACTTTCCGCAGAGAGCTGATGCATCGATCACTGATTTGGTTCTGACGCTTACGCGGAAAAAACCTTCAGCTTCTTTGAAAAGAACTGAAACATCCGCTTCAGGCGGCTCCAGTCCGTAATTGACAATATCGCCTGAATCTCTGTCCGAGATGGACAGCGTATTGAAATCAGAGGCGACAAGATTCATGGTGGACACAAATCCATCCAAGTGGCTCTCCATCGTCATCAGCGCTCTGCCAAGAAGCTTGATGCGCTTGAACTCAGAAGTGCCGAACAGAATTCTCTGTATCCTTGAAAAATCAAGCCCTGTTTCCAGAAGCTCAGCTGCAATCCGCAGCGTTTTAGCAGTGGTAGACGGAAAGCGGAATGACCCGGTATCAGATACAATACCGGTATAGAGGCACTCTGCAATGCTTACATCCATCTGAATCTTCAAAGCCTTTATCAGTTCAAAAACGATTTCGGCAGTGGATGCTGATTTTATGTCCACATGATTGAGCATCCCGTACATTTCATTGGAAACGTGATGGTCGATATTGATTTTGTCGATCTCCTCAAACCCGTCTCTTTCCATGGAAAGTCTGTCCTTGTTTCCGCAGTCAAGGGCAATAAGAAGCGCCCGGTCCTCTGT
>DAMDIS010000002.1:45883-49373 GCA_032100885.1 Proteiniclasticum sp. | reverse complement strand
TCAGAACGGATAATGCTCCATACTCATCGTACAGAGCCAGAAATGACAGATTTAAAGGTGCAGGTTCTTTAGATAGGATTTCCACGTCTTTTCCGATACTTCGCAGTGCAAGTGCAAGGCTCATGGTACTGCCCACAGCATCACCGTCAGGTGATGCGTGGGTAACCAGCGCCATTTTTTCTGTCTGCAGGATTTTTAAAACGATATCCTCGAACTTCATAACTAAAGATCCTTTTTTTCATTGGCTTTACGGATCAGCTCGTCAATATGCATACCTCGATCAAGGGTGTCATCCACCACGATGATCAGTTCAGGAACATATCTCATCTGGATCCTTTTGCCGACTTCTCTTCTGATGTAACCCGCTGAACTTTTCAGTGCAGTCAGCGATTCTTCCTTCTGCTCATCTGTACCGAAGATACTCGCAAATACTTTGGCATATCTTAGATCTGAGGTAACCTCAACATCCGTTATGGTTATCATGGCAGTGATTCTTGGATCTTTCAGGCCATTCATGATGATGGAAGAAATTTCTTTCTTCATCTCTTCATTGATTCTGCCCGTTCTGTACTTTGCCATATTTTCCACCTCACTTTTCTGTTTCTCTTTGGTGACTATAGTTCTTTTCTTACAATGGACTCCATAACGAAGGCTTCTATGATGTCGCCTTCCTTGATCTCATTGAACTTTTCAATGGACAGTCCGCACTCGAATCCGGCATGAACTTCCTTGGCATCGTCCTTGAATCTCTTCAGTGATGCCAGCTTGCCTTCATGTATGATGACGCCGTCACGAAGAAGTCTGATTTCTGAGTTTCTTGTAATCTTTCCGCTTAAGACATAACATCCTGCGATGGTACCCAAAGCAGAGACCTTGTAGGTCTGTCTGATTTCAACTCTTCCCTGAATGACTTCCTTGATGTCAGGTGCAAGCATACCGATCATGGCAGCCTTGATGTCGTCTACAGCATGATAGATGACTCTATATGTCTTGACATAGACTTTGTCCTTCTCAGCCAGGATCTGTGCGTTGTTGTCCGGTCTTACATTAAACCCGATGACAACTGCGTTCGAAGCAGCTGCAAGTGATATGTCTGTTTCGGTGATCGCACCGACTCCGCCATGAATGACTCTGACTTTGATTTCATCTGTTGAAAGCTTTTCGAGTGTACCTCTTAATGCTTCGATGGAACCCTGAACGTCAGCTTTTATGATGATTGGAAGTTCCTGAATCTTTCCTTCCTTAACCTGATTGTACAGGTCTTCAAGGGAAACTCTCATGGTACTCTGCTGCAGGCTCTTTTCCTTGATCTTTCTAGCCTCAGCCATACCTCTGGCAGTTTTTTCATCCTTGACTTCATTGAATTTGTCACCAGCCTGTGGCACCTCTGAAAGGCCAAGGATCTCTACAGGGATTGAAGGACCGGCGCTCTTTATTTTCTTGCCCTTGTCGTCAAACATGGCTCTGATTCTTCCGTATGTGGAACCCACAAGTATGGAATCCCCAACATTTAAAGTACCCTTCTGTACGAGAAGTGTCGCAACTGGACCTCTTCCCTTGTCAAGCTCAGATTCGATTACTGTACCTGCAGCTCTTCTGTTTGAATCCGCTGTAAGCTCTTCAACTTCAGCTGTAAGAAGAACCATTTCCAGAAGGTCATCTATACCGATCTTTGCCTTGGCTGATACTGGAACGCAGATGGTATCTCCACCCCATTCTTCAGCAACCATACCGTACTCTGTAAGCTCCTGCTTGACACGCTCGATATTGGCACCTTCAACGTCAATCTTGTTGATTGCGACGATCATCGGTACATTGGCAGCCTTACAGTGATTGATGGCTTCTGCTGTCTGTGGCATGATTCCGTCATCCGCAGCAACAACCAGGATAACGATATCTGTAACCTGTGCTCCTCTGGCTCTCATGGCAGTAAAGGCTTCATGTCCTGGTGTATCAAGGAAAGTGATTTTCTCTCCATTGATGGTAATGGTGTAAGCTCCGATGTGCTGAGTGATTCCGCCGGCTTCGCTTTCCATAACCTTAGCCTTTCTGATGGCATCAAGAAGCGAAGTCTTACCATGATCGACGTGTCCCATTACGGTTACGATCGGAGGTCTCTTTTCAAGATTAACATCCAGAGCGTCTTCCTGGTCTTCATCAGAAATTCCTGAAGAGGCATCTTTCACCTGTACAATTTCAACTTCCAGTTTTTCAGCAGCTTTCTGAGCTGTTTCGAAGTCGATTTCCTGATTGATTCCAGCCATGATACCGCTGAAAATCAGGGCTTTGATGACTTCAGCCACAGGTTTTCCAAGCTTATCCGCGAAATCCTTGACTGTGATGAATTCACCGATCTGGATTCCCGATGTGACTTCCTGAGCTTTCTCTGCATCTATTTTTTCCTGCGCAAGTTCACGCTTTGACTTTTTCTTCTTCTTTGCAAGATTGACCACTTCTTCTTCAAGAATCTCTTCGTATTCATCTACAAGACTCTTTTCGGTTTTTTCAGTGCCCGCTTCCTTGGCCTCGCCGCCCAGCAGCTCCTTGATCAGCGCAGCATCTTCCTCTTCAACCACACTCATGTGATTTTTAACTTCTATTCCAAATTCATCTTTAAGTATCGCTATCAACTCTTTACTGGTAATTTCCAGTTCCTTTGCAAGTTCATACACTCTGATTTTTGACAATAGGACCACCTCCGTTTTTATTCTTCTTCCTTACTGCTGCCGTAAATATGCAATAATTTCTTTGACATATTTTTGTTTGTTATTCCTACGACTGCAATTCCTTCATAACCCAATGCATATCCTAATTCATCAGGAGTGAAATCCTCGATTAAAGGCACCTTGTATTTTTCACAGTAACCTTTGAACTTATCTTTCGTATTTTCTGAAGCATCCTTTGAAACGATCAGAAGGGATACCTTCTTCGTTTTAATGGCTTCTTCGTTTTTATTGGTCAGCCCCAGGAAGGACAGCATTTTATCCAAGTTCCACCGCCTTCCGGAGTTCATCATAGATCTCCTGGCTGATACTGGTTTCCAGATTTCTGGAAAGCCTCTTTGTCTTGAATGACTTTTCAAGACACTCTACATTCCTGCAGACATATGCACCCCTGCCGGGTTTTTTCCCCACAAGGTCTATGGACAGTTCATCTTCCTTGTTCTTCACTACACGGATCAGCTCTTTCTTGGGTTTCATTTCCATGCAGCCTGTACACATTCTTAATGGTATTTTTTTCACCTTCAAATAAAACACCTCTCTTTCCTATCTGATTAAGTTTTACTTCTCTTCGCTCTCATCCGAAGAATCATCTTCTGTTTCGGCTTCAGGAAGAACCTCTTCTTCAAGAACCTCAACTTCCACTTCGATTTCTTCTTCGAGAACTGGCTCTGCTGCTTCCTCATCTGATGAAACAGCTGCTGAAGCTTCTTCCTCAGCGGCAGCCTTAAGCTCTTCCTTTGCGGCAAGATCAGCTTCGTACTGCTTCT
>DAMDIS010000002.1:43169-45873 GCA_032100885.1 Proteiniclasticum sp. | reverse complement strand
GCTCTTGATGTCGATTTTCCATCCGGTAAGCTTTGCAGCAAGTCTTACATTCTGCCCTTCTTTGCCGATGGCAAGTGAAAGCTGATTGTCATCCACAATGACCTTGCATGAGTTTCCGTCTTCGATGACGATGACATCAAGTACTTTTGCAGGGCTCAGTGCGTTTGCAATAAACTCTTTAGGATCCTTGGACCATCTGATGATATCGATCTTTTCATTGCGGAGCTCATTGACGATATTCTGGACTCTTGTTCCTCTTGGTCCCACACATGCACCCATAGGTTCAACTTCAGGATCATTGGAATGGACCGCAATCTTGGTTCTTGAACCGGCTTCTCTTGAAATGGCTTTGATTTCCACGATTCCATCATAGATTTCAGGCACTTCCTTCTCGAAAAGTCTCTTTACAAGACCTGGATGAGTTCTTGAAACCGAAATCATAGGCCCCTTCGGATTCTGCTTGACTTCCACGATGTAAAGCAGGATCTTGTCATTGAACTCATAGTTCTCACCGGGAATCTGTTCAGACGGAGTCAGGACAGTTTCTGTCTTGCCTAAATCGATATAGATGTTCCCTTTGTCTTTTCTTTGCACAGTTCCTGTGATCACATCAAATTCTTTTTCATGGTACTGATTGTAAAGGATGCTTCTTTCAGCTTCCTTGATACGCTGCGTCACGATCTGCTTGGCAGACTGAGCGGCAACACGAGCAAAATTTGCCGGTGTGACTTCATTTTCCACAAAGTCCAGGAGTTCATACTTAGGGTTGATTTCTTTGGCTTCTTCCAGTGTGATCTCATCCTGATCATCCTGAACTTCTTCAACGACCTGTCTTAAGGAGAACACTTTGATTTCCCCTGTTTCACGATCGATACTGACCCTTACATTCTGTGATCCGCTGCTGACATAATTTTTCTTGTAGGCTGCAATCATTGCATCTTCAAGCGTTTCAAACAGCATTTCCTCACTGATCCCCTTCTCTTCTGCTATGGCTTTGAGTGCGAGAATAACTTCATCTTTCTTTTTAACAGTTGCCTTTGCCATTTTATCCTCCTTGTTCTTGTTATAAATCGACTTCGATGTTGACAGATCTCAAATTTTCAAAATTAACTTCAAGTTCCTCATTGTCCTTCAGGATGATTAATCCCTGGTCACTGACGCTCTTCAGGATGCCGACGAATTTCTTCGCTCCTGATACGGGTTTCTTTGTCTTGACCATGACTTTTTCGCCAAGAGCTTTTTCCATGTGCGCTTTGGTGAACAGATTTCTGAATATTCCTGGTGAAGAAACCTCCAGATTATAATCTTCTGCAATGGGATCTTTTTCATCGAGTATATCGCTCATCCTTCTTGAAACTTTTTCACAGTCTTCAAGGGCGATGCCTTTATCCTGATCGATATAGAATCTAAGGATATTCATCCCGTCTTCATGGACATATTCCATGTGATAGAGTTTGTAGCCCAGAGCTTCAACTTCTTCTTTGAACAGGCCTTCAAGGTTTTTCAGTTTCTCCATAATCTCACCTCATATCTTTATTCTTGACTCACTTCCCTGTGTCATCTTTTCAGATAGTTCAGGGTATTGAAAAGCGCAACCGGAAAAAAGTTGCGCCACAAAACGAAAGAGCGGGTTGTGCCCACTCTCAAAGTTCAAAGTTATTCTTCTGTTAAATAGTATCACAGAAAAGGAGAAATTTCAACCCTTTCTACAAATTGAAAAACGAGAGCTGATTGGTATCGTTCATGCCTTCCAGGGCTCCACAGTTATCCAGGGTTTCTATGACCGTCTTCGATATCTTGCATCTAAGTCTCAGATCCTCCTTGGAAATGAATTCCCGGATCCTTGCTTCTTCGTAGATGCTGTTTGCCGCATTGACACCTACACCCACAAGGCAGCTCAGAGGTGGTCTTATGGCGCCGTCCTCGATCTGGAACTTCTTTCCATGGGAAAGGTAAAGATCCACCGGCTTGAAGCTCAGTCCTCTCTTGTACATCTCAAAGACGATTTCAAGGATAGTGATCATATTCTTTTCCTTAGTGGAAGCATTGTTTCCAAGCTCATAGTACTCATCCAGCTTTTTTCTTACTGCATGCTCTCCCTGCAGAATAAGCTCGCCGTCAAAGTCGGAAGCCCTTGTGGAGAAGTAGGCTGCATAATAGGCAAGAGGGTAATAGACCTTGAAGTATGCGATACGCATAGCCATCATGACATAGGCCACAGCATGTCCCTTAGGGAACATATACTTGATCTTCTTGCAGGATTCAATATACCACTCAGGAACATTGTTCTCACGCATAACCACTTCATCGTCATCCTTAAGACCCTTACCTTTTCTTACACTCTCCATTATGGTGAACGCTTTCTTGGCTTCAAGGCCTTTATAGATGAGATACACCATGATGTCATCTCTTGTGCTGATGCATTCGCTAAGGGTGGTAAATCCTTCCTTGATGTAGTACTGGGCATTATTCAGCCATACGTCCGTTCCATGGGACAGACCTGATATTCGGACAAGGTCCGCAAAGGTAGAAGGTTTCGTATCAAGCAGCATTCCACGTACAAATTTTGTGCCGAATTCAGGAAGACCCAGTGCGCCTACAGGGATACCCAGCTCTTCAGCTGTAACCCCTAAAGCCTTTGTGGAGGTAAAGAGTGAAAGCACCTTCTCATCGTTCAGAGGCAGAGCTTTCGGGTCGATTCCCG
>DAMDIS010000002.1:42544-43138 GCA_032100885.1 Proteiniclasticum sp. | reverse complement strand
TGACCCAGAATATCCAGCTTCAGGAGTCTTCCGGAAATGGAATGATAGTCGAAGTGTGTCGTTGTAATGTCTGATTCCTGATCATCCGCCGGTCTCTGCACTGGCGTGAAATTATGCACGTCATTATCCCTCGGAACAACCATGATACCGCCAGGATGCTGGCCGGTCGTTCTTTTTACGCCGACCATCCCCTGTGAAAGTCTTTCGATTTCGGCAGAAGGAAGATTCATCTCTTTTTCTTCAAGGTATTTCTTCACGTAGGCGTAAGCTGTTTTCTCCGCAACTGTACCGATGGTACCCGCTTTGAACACATAACCCTGCCCGAACAGTTCTTCCGTATACTTATGAACCACCGCCTGATACTCTCCCGAGAAGTTAAGGTCGATATCCGGTTCCTTGTCCCCCTCAAAACCGAGGAAGGTTTCAAACGGGATATCATGACCGTCACGAATATACGGTGTACCGCAGGATGGACAGTCCTTCAGAGGAAGATCCGCACCGCTGCTTATGCTTCCGTCAAGGAAAAATTCATTGCCTCTGCACTCTGGACATCTGTAGTGAGGAGGAAGGCCGTTGACCTCGGTGATTCCTGTA
>DAMDIS010000002.1:30601-42534 GCA_032100885.1 Proteiniclasticum sp. | reverse complement strand
GCGACAAGGGACGATCCTACAGATCCTCTCGATCCGACAAGATAGCCGTCTGAAAGCGATTTTGCAACGAGCTTGTGCGCAATGAGATATAGAACGGCATAACCGTTGCTGATAATGGAGTTAAGCTCCTTTGCCACACGTTTTTCGACCACTTCAGGAAGCACGTCTCCATAGAGTCTATGCGCTTCGTTCATGGTCATTTCTCTGATTTCTTCATCTGCCCCATCAATTTTAGGCGGGAATGTACCGTTTGGAATCGGCAGGAATTCTTCTATGGAATCTGCAATCTTATGGGTATTCTCGATAACGATCTCCCTGGCCTTCTCGTCTCCAAGATAGGCGAATGCATTAAGCATCTCGTCTGTTGTCCTGTAGTAGAGATCAAGCTCACCGTTCTGGTTGCTGTAGCCCTGGGACGCTAGAAGAATCTTTCGGTAGAGTTTGTCTTCCTTGTTGAGATAATGCACATCACCCGTTGCCACAACGAGTTTCCCTTGAGTCCTTCCCAGAGAAATGATCTTCCTGTTGAGATCTCTCAGTCCTTCAAGATCTCTTATCCTTCCGTCTTTCAGCAGGTCAAGGTTGTTTTCGATTGGCTGCACTTCCAGATAGTCGTAATAGGAGGCCATCTTTTCGATTTCCGCCTCCGTTCGACCTTCCATGATGTATCTCACCAGTTCCGAATTGATGCAGGCTGATCCTAGAAGCAGACCCTCTCTCCTCTTCTCCAGAACACTTTTACGGATTCTCGGTTTCTGGTGGAAGGTATCAAGGTGTGAGGACGAGACCATCTCATAAAGATTCTTCAGTCCCTTAAGATTCTTTACAAGAATCGTGGTATGGAACATGGGCAGTCTCTTGTAGTCCATTTCTTCCTTGCTTCGCTCATTCAGCTCCCTGAAGGATCCGATGCCCATTTCCTTCATCTTCTCCAGTGACTTGCTGAGGATTCTATGGGTGGTCTTCGCATCATCCACAGCTCTGTGATGAGACCCCATATCGATGCCCAGATGCCTTGCAATGACATCCAGTCTGTGTCTCTTCAGTTCCTTATAGAGGAATCTTGACATGGGCACGGTATCAAGAATCGGATTATCGATGGTGAGGTTAAAATCAGCCAGATTTTTTCTGATGAACCCCACATCGAAATATGCGTTATGCGCAACCAGAGTTGCGCCTTTTATAAATTCATAAAATTCCATGATGACCTTTTCTATTCCAGGTGCATCTTTTACCATGGCATCGGTTATTCCTGTGAGTTCAGTGATTTTCATGGGAATCGCGCGATCAGGATTGATAAATGCCGAGAACTCGTCGATGACTTCTCCGTTTCTGACCTTGACTCCACCGATTTCTATGATTCTGTCGTTAACCGAAGAGAATCCTGTGGTTTCAATGTCGAAGATGACCATGTCCTCAAGTGATTCGTCGATATTTTCTATAATGTTCATTTCGTCGTTCACAACATATGCTTCCATTCCGTAGATGGCTTTGATACCCGTGGCTCTTGCCTGATCCATAGCTTCAGGAAACGCCTGCACTACGCCGTGATCAGTGATGGCAACCGCCTTGTGCCCGAAATCCTTAGCCTGGGCGAAGATGCGTTTGGCCGAAGCAAGTGCATCCATACTGCTCATACTGGTGTGCATGTGAAGTTCGATCCGCTTGTCTTTGGCTCTGTCTGTTCGTCTGATCTTCTCCATACGGTTGATGTCCTTGGCGATCATGGTCAGTTCCTTGGAGTACATATCATAGGTGACATTTCCCTTGAAACGGAAAACCTGGCCTGTCTTTATGGGCAGATCCTCATCTTCTTTCATGAAGACTTTGACAGAAATGGAACTGGTATTATCCGTAACATAAAGAAGATAGAGATTCTTACCTGTCTTCAGCTTACGGATGTCCATTTTGAAGACCTCTCCGTCAATGACGCAAAGTCCGGAGTTGTCATCAAGATCTTTGATTCTTACTGAGGTTTCTCTGACGGGTTTACCAAGAAGGATGTTTTCATCCTTCTGCTTCTTCCCTGCTTTAGCCTGTTCTGGCTGAGAAGTTTTAATGGGTTTCCCAACTGGTGCCGATGTACCCGGAAGGTCCCCTTTGATTCCCGCTTCCTTCCTCATCATGTTCAGTTCATGTCTGACGTCGATCTCTTCCTTGACAGGGGTGAGACTTTCGTCAAGTCTGATGTCGATTGTGACTGTTTTTTCGTAACAGGTCTTAAGAACGCTGTCCATATATTTCAGGGCATCTTTGGTTTTGAAATTTCTGATGAGCGTGCTGCTGTAGTGCCTGATGATCAGTTTATCGTCCTCAAGGCTCACTGCCGCATCCTTCAGAAAGTTGAACTTTAGAGGCTCTGTAAGAAAAATGCCCATGAGAACATCCTGGATGTTCCCATGATGGCACTCACCCAGGATATCGATAACTGAAGTATCACAGCTCTGTCCGGTTATCCTTGAGAGGAACTCCCCTATGGGTTCTCTGACCCTTGCGTCAAGAAGACGGTTTGTCTTGAGATACACCCTGAACAGATTCTGTTTCTTTACATATTCCACTTTTAAAACACTGCTTATTTCAAACTGTTTCAGCGAGGATTCTTTGTCCATAAGTTCCTGTATTCCCAAAAAGTCCTCCTCCTTTCTACGATGTTCATTCTGCTTTACATTTTATCGATTTCTTCAAGAAGCGCGGCCACAAGTTCGTCTTCTTTTACTTTTTTGATGATGAGTCCTTTTTTGAAAATAAGTCCTACACCGTTTCCGCCTGCTATGCCGATATCGGCTTCTCTGGCTTCTCCAGGTCCATTGACAACGCAGCCCATGACAGCGACTTTAATGTGTTTTTTGCTGTCTTTCAGTGCATTTTCCACTTCAGTAGCAATGCCGATGAGATCGATCTGGGTTCTGCCGCATGTGGGACAGGAAACAAATTCGATGCCTTCTTTGAGATGACCGGTGGCCTTGAGTATTTCTCTTCCGGCTTTGATCTCCTCAATGCTGTCCCCAGTAAGAGAAACCCTTATGGTGTCTCCGATTCCTTCAGACAGAAGACCGCCGATACCGATGGAGCTTTTAATGGTTCCTCTCCATATGGTTCCAGCCTCAGTTACCCCCAGATGAAGCGGATAGTCTACAGCTTTTGAGAGAAGCCTGTAGCTGTTCATCATGGTCAGCACGTCCGAGGATTTTATGGAGATGATGATGTCGCGGAAGTTATTGTCTTCGAGCAGCTCCACATTTCTCATGGCACTCTCCACAAGACCTTCTGGCGTCACCTTGCCGTATTTCTCCAGAATATCTTTTTCAAGAGAACCTGAATTGACTCCGATCCTTATGGGAATTCCCTTTTCTTTACAGGCATCGGCAAGAATTCTAACCTTATCCTTACCCCCTATGTTTCCGGGGTTTATTCTCAGTTTGGAAACTCCGTTTTCAATGCTCTTCAAAGCCAGTCTGTAGTCAAAATGAATATCTGCCACAACAGGAATAGGCAGCTGCCTTGTGATTTCCTTCAGCGCCTCGGCAGCTTCCATATCCGGAACTGCAAAGCGTATGATATCACAGCCAGCCACCATAAGTGCCCTTGTCTGATTAAGTGTCGCTTCAACATCTCTTGTATCTGTATTTGTCATGGACTGGACGGAGATTTTACTGTCTCCGCCGATATAGATATCCTTGACTTTAATCTTTCGTGTCTCTCTTCTTGTCATGAACTAAAATCCTCCCGGTAAAAAGATATCCTTGAAGGTGATCAGGAGCATGAAGCTCATCAGGATCACAAATCCGATGGTATTCCAAATGCCGACAAATTTATCCGGCAGTCTTTTTCTCGTAATCAGTTCAACGAGAAGAATCAGAAGCCATCCGCCGTCAAGTGCAGGGAACGGAATCAGGTTAAGAACAGCAAGATTGATGCTGAGGAAAGCGGCAAAGGATGCCAGTCCCCATAGTGAAACGCTGGCCACTTCTGAAGAAATCTTGAAAATCGTTACGGGGCCTCCGAAATCATTGATACTTGCCCTGCCCGTAAACAGGATTTTCAGCGAAAACAGTGTCTGCGTGATCAGGGATCTTGCCTGATCGACTCTCTCCCATGGCCTCAAACAGCCCCGGATTTTCTACAGACGCAGGAACGATGCCCACCAGAGCTCTGCCTTCAGATTCCATTGGGGTCATGGTTTTTATTACAGTGCCCTCAGCTGTCTCCAGCTCGAGCTTTACTTCATTCAGACCGTTGTATGCGATATAGGTGGAGATGTCCTGGAAAGTGTATGCCCTTTCTCCGTTGACTCGGACAATTTTGTCCCCTGCCATGACTCCTGCCGCTTCTGCAGGCGAATCGGGTACCACTTCAGAAATCACATTGCTGCTGTAGCCGTTGAACAGTATGACAGCAAAAAGCACAATAAGTGCCATGATGATGTTCATTATAGGCCCAGCTGCAATGATCGTCATTTTTCTGAACGGACTTTTTGAAAAAAACGAACCTTCTCCTGCCTCATCGGCAGTTTCACCATACATCTTTACAGAGCCGCCTATGGGCAGCGCTTTTAGAGAGTAGAGCGTGCTTTTCCCCTGCTTCTGCCAGATTCTTGGTCCCATACCAACAGAGAACTCTTCGACGGTTACCCCGTTTACTCTGGCCATGATGAAATGACCAAATTCATGTCCCAGGACCAAAAGACCAAATGCGAATATCGATAATAATAGATACATTTTACACCTCTTTAAACTTTCTTCTTACATAGTCTCTGACATGAATATCTGTCTCCAGAACCTTCTCCAGAGTGATTTCACCCAGATCCCTGAACTGATCCATTGTCTCTTCGACAATCTCAGCGATTCTGTAGTATCTGATTCTGTCATCAAGAAAAAGTGCCACTGCTTCTTCGTTTGCGCTGTTCATGACAGCTGTCTGCAGTCCACCTCGTCTGCCCGCTGTATAGGCAAGCTCCAGGAGTCTGAAAGTATGGGTATCCGGTTTCTGAAAGTTAAGTGATCCGATTTTCAGAAGATCCAGTTCATCAGCCACAGGCTGGGTACGAACGGGATAGTTCAGCGCATACTGGATGGGCAGTCTCATATCCGGTGCACCAAGCTGTGCGATTATGCTGTTGTCTCTATACTGGACCATAGAATGGATGATGCTTTCCGGATGTACGTAGACTTCTATATTATCATACCCTACATCAAAGAGCCATCTGGCTTCTATGACTTCCAGCCCCTTATTCATCATTGTGGATGAATCAACTGTGATTTTCGCACCCATAACCCAGTTGGGATGTTTAAGCGCCATTTCTTTTGTGACTGTCTTGAGGAAAGCCTGATCTCTGCCTCTGAAAGGTCCGCCTGATGCGGTGAGGATGATCTTTGAGATTTCCTCATGACGTGATCCCTGAAGACTCTGGAATATGGCAGAATGTTCGGAGTCTACCGGAAGGATACTGACCCTGTTTTTTCTTGCAAGTTCCATAACGATTTCCCCGGCAGCAACCAGGGTTTCCTTGTTCGCCAGAGCGATATTTTTCCCTGCCTTGATTGCAGCCACTGTGGGTTTGAGCCCTACCATGCCTACAAGAGAGGTCACAACGGTGTCCACTTCGTGAAGGGTGGCAATATGGATCAGACCTTCTATGCCGAAACTGACCTCACCCTGATAATCCAGTTCACGGACAAGGTCTTTAGCTTCCTGATAATGTGTTTCGCTGGTTACTGCAATTGCTGAAGGATGAAATTCCGTTATGATCTCTTTCAGCTTTTTCATGTTGGAATGGACTGATACCCCGATCAGTGATAATCCGCTTTCTTTTCGGATGACATCTAATGTCTGAGTGCCAATGGAGCCTGAAGCTCCTATGATTGATATCTTTTTCAATGGGTTATCCCCTTTCCTATCTGATGATTATACTTCCTTCCTATTATACAAAAGAATTATTAAGAAAATCATAGTTTTGACTAACATTCTTATGAATTACAAATAATCATTACATGCAACACAGTTCATTCATGGTTAATGCTTTGTTCACAGTAATCCGTCTGAACAGAGCACCTTAAACATGAATGAGCCTGAAGAAGCATCTCATCCTGCAGGAATCAGCAAGTCGGGTGAGCATAGAATGCTGATCTGAAATCCAAAAGCAGGGATGAACTCTATACTCAGATCGTCTTTTGATCCTTCCCCAAAATAAATAAAGGTCTGAAGCAGTCAGCTTCAAACCTGTATATATTGTCCATCAAATACGTCTCTAATTATTTCTTTTCAGCAATAGTGTAAGAATATAGTTATTTAAAGATCTGTTTTCTTTCTCAGCTTCTTTTAATAACTCTTCCTTCAGGTCAACTGGTAAGGTAAATAGTATTTTGGTTTTAGGTTCCTTCTTCATATCGCACCCTCCTCTTTGAGTTATATGATAAAACTACTGTTGTATATAATATATACCCGCACCTCAAATATTACAATATATATTATTTAAACTTCCTATGAACATCATAAACTTTTTCCTATTAAAATGAATAAGAGCCATTCCATTGGAATGACTCTTGTTTATCACATTATCTTATTTAATTTAGCAATGATTCCATCTTTCTATTACCCGAGAACGTATGTAGTATAAACATAAACCAGCAGGGAAACAAAAAGTATCGAATCGAATCTGTCCAATATCCCACCGTGGCCGGGAATAATCTTTGGATAGTCTTTCTCATCAGCATATCGTTTCAGAGATGAAGCGGCAAGATCGCCGATCTGCCCGAACATCGCCCCGAAAAAGCCCATGATGAGAAAATGCCAGGCTGCTATTCCAGTCTCCTATGATAAGTCCCAGAACAAACGCTCCTGCAGCGCCTCCGATCAGTCCGCCTATGGCACCTTCAACAGTTTTTTTAGGACTGACACGCTCATTGAGCTTACGTCTGCCGAACTGTCTGCCGCTGTAATAGGCAAGGGTATCACATACCCAGGAGATGATGAAGACAGAATAGACAAAATACAGTCCGTTTTCTTTCTGTGACAGAAGAATCAGGAACCCGAACAGCCCCGCTGTATAGATTATCCCTGATATTGTAATGCCCACATCCACAATGGTCGTCTTCTCATGAAAGATCATATATACAAATCCCAGCGTCAGAGAAAGCGCAAGAACAACACTGAGGTGCTCAAGCGGGTTCTCAATGAATAGAATCAGCATATAATAGACAGCCCAGGTGAGGTATCCTAGAATTTTCAGCGGCTTGTGGCCTTTTTTCTCCATGACATGGAAGTACTCAAATAATGCTCTTACAGATAAAAGCAGCACGGTGATTTTCAGAAACCAGCCTCCCAGAAAAATCATGACCAGCAAAGGAAGCAGGACCAAAGCTCCGAGATATCTATTATTCACTCTTAACTCCCCCAAAACGTCTGTCTCTCTTTTGAAAATCTGAAATAGCCAACCTCAGGTGTTCTTCAGTGAAGTCAGGCCAGTTGATATGATTGAACCAGAGCTCGCTGTAGGCACCCTGATACAGCAGGAAATTTGATAATCTCAGTTCCCCGCTGGGCCGTATGATCAATTCAGGATCCGGCTGTCCTTTTGTATATAGAAATTCCTTGAAGGAGTCCTCATTGATATCATCCATTGACAGTTTTCCCGAGGTTACCGCTTCAATCGCTTCTCTCACGCCCTGAACGATTTCTTCTCTTCCACCATAATTCAGCGCCAGATTCATCTGTACACCTTTATTGTTTTTTGTCTTTTCTTTTGCATCAAGAAGAGCCGTCTGCGCTTTCTCGGGCAGCCTTGATATGTTGCCCACAAAGCTGATCACGACATTATTTCTGTTCAGCTCTTCCAGTTCCCCTTTCAGGTATTCCACAAGAAGAGTCATCAGTGCGTTGACCTCATCTTTCGGTCTTTTCCAGTTTTCTGTGGAAAAGGCATAGAGGGTCAGGTATCTGACCCCCAGCCGATTGCATTCTTTCAGAATTTTTCTGATGGTTTCCACTCCAGCTTTATGTCCCATGGTTCTGGGCAGATTTCTTTCCTTCGCCCATCGGCCATTCCCATCCATAATAATGCCGATGTGATTTGGAATTCTGTCCATATCCAGTTCAACATTATTCTGCTCGATGGATTTAGGCTTCTTGAAAATATTAAACATGTTATACCTTCTTTCGAAATGGAAACTAGACGGTCATGATCTCCTTCTCTTTGACCTGGAGAATCTGATCCACTTTCTTGATGTAGTCATCCACTTTCTTCTGGACGTCTTCTTCGCCCTTCTTGATCTCGTCTTCTGAAACTTCTTTCTTCATTCCCTTGATCTTCTCGATGGTGTCTCTTCTAATGGATCTTATGGCAATTTTAGCCTCTTCACCTTTTTTGTGCACCACTTTGACAAGATTCTTTCTTGTCTCCTCGGTCAGCTCTGGAATGATCAGTCTGATGACAGATCCGTCATTGTTCGGATTGAGATTGAGGTCGGACATATTGATTGCCTTCTCAATCGCTTTCAGAGCAGATTTTTCCCAAGGTGTGATCATGAGGATTCTTGGTTCAGGTGTGGAGACATTACCCACCTGACTGATCGGAACCATACTTCCGTAATACTCGACTTCAATTCTGTCCAGCATGGTTGGATTGGCACGCCCCGCTTTAAGTGTGGCAAGTTCAGCATCAAGATTGTGAATCGTCTTGCCCATTTTTTCTTCCAGGTTTTTCATTAAATCTTTAAACATTGTCTATCCTCCCGTAATTGATTTATTATTTCAATTATATCGTTTCAGAGTCAATAATGGTACCATTAGATTCTCCTGAAATGGCTTTTACGATATTTCCTTCGCCATCAAGTCCGAATACTATGATCGGAATATCATTATCCTTACACAGTGTGATGGCAGTGATGTCCATCACCTTAAGGTCCTGCTCGATGATTTCCTTGTAGGTCAGCCTGTCATACTTCTTTGCTTCAGGATAGATGTTGGGATCCATGTCGTAGACTCCATCGACCTTCTTTGCAAGAAGGATGCACTCGGCATCAATTTCAGCAGCTCTTAGGGCTGCAGCTGTATCTGTTGTGAAATAAGGATTACCGGAACCAGCGGCAAAAATGACCACTCTTCCCTTCTCGAGATGTCGGATTGCTCTTCTTCTGATGAAAGGCTCAGCAATCTCTCTCATTTCGATAGCTGACTGTACTCTTGTTTCGATTCCGAGGTCTTCAAGCGAATTCTGCAGAGCAAGAGCATTGATACATGTGGCCAGCATACCCATATTGTCTGCTGTCACTCTGTCCATACCGCTGCCTTCTCTACCTCTCCAAATATTGCCCGCTCCAATGACTGCACCAACTTCCACTCCCATATCCACCAGATCCTTGATTTCCTCGGCGATTCGCTTCGCAACGCTGAAATCAATTCCAAAACCGGTTTTTCCTGCTAGGGATTCACCAGACAGTTTAAGCATGACTCTTTTGTATTTAGGTTCACTCATATTAACCTCCATAAGTGCATTATGATTCTATTCTAGCAATGATTTCAAAAAAAGAGAACACAAAGGTGTTCTCTTTTAAATTCTTTCGAATCCATGTTTCAAGTTTTACTTGTTCAGACCCATCTGAGCGGCAACTTCTGCAGCGAAATCGACTTCTTCCTTTTCGATTCCTTCACCCTTTTCAAATCTTACAAACTTAACCAGTTCAATCTTTCCATGTTTCTTGGACTCTTCATTGACGAATGCCTGAATTGAAAGATCAGGATTCTTGACGAACATCTGGTTAACCAGACAAACTTCTTTGTAGAATTTGTTGATTCTTCCTTCAACCATCTTGTCAACGATCTTCTCTGGCTTACCTTCGTTAAGAGCCTGTACTCTGTAGATTTCCTTTTCTCTTTCAATCGTATCTGCATCAACAGATGTATTGTCAAGGAACTGTGGATTAAGAGCAGCTACATGCATAGCGACATCTCTTGCTACAGTTGCTACAGAATCATTAGCCTGTTCTGATCTGACCTGAACGAGAACACCGATCTTACCACCCATGTGGTTGTATGCTGAAACCAGTCCGTCTGCAGCATCGATTTTCTCGAATCTTCTCAGATTCATGTTTTCACCAAGTTTGGCAATCAGGTTTGTAACAGCTTCCTGTACAGTAATGCCTTCATATGGAAGTGCCTTGACTTCTTCGATATCCTTTGGTTCTGTTTCTGCAACCACTTTCGCGATCCCATTAGCAAGATTTACAAAATCTGCGTTAGCTGAAACAAAGTCAGTCTCACAGTTCAGCTCTACAATGGATGCCTTCTTCATATCTTCTGTAACATAAGTAGCGATAACACCTTCAGATGCAACTCTACCGGATTTCTTTGCAGCAGATGCCAGACCCTTTTCTCTCAGGATGTCAATTGCCTTTTCTATATCGCCTTCAGCTTTGGTCAATGCTTTTTTACAGTCCATCATACCTGCGCCGGTCTTGTCTCTTAATTCTTTAACAGCTTGTGCACTTATCACAATAATTTCCTCCTAATTGTTATTTGAGTCTTTATCTTACTCTATAAGAAAAGGTAAATGGAAAACCACCTACCTTTACTTTTTTACTCAGCTAATTCTTCGCCCTGTCTTGCTTCTAAGATAGCATCTCCAAGTCTTGCTGTGATTAGCTTTACTGCTCTTATAGCATCATCATTTCCAGGGATGATGTAATCAATTTCGTCTGGATCGCAGTTTGTATCTACGATAGCAACGATAGGAATATTCAGCGCCTTTGCTTCAGCAATGGCTATTCTCTCTTTTCTTGGGTCAACGATGAAGATCGCACCGATGTTGTTCACATCAAGATTCTTGATTCCTCCAAGGTTCTTTTCAAGCTTTTCGAGCTCGGGAAGCTACTTCCTTCTTAGGTAGAACATCAAATGTTCCATCTTCCTGCATGACACGGATTTCTTCCATTCTTGCAATTCTCTTCTTGATAGTACCAAAGTTTGTAAGCATTCCACCAAGCCATCTGTTGTTGACGAAGTGCATGTTTGCTCTTAGCGCTTCTTCCTGAATCGCTTCCTGAGCCTGCTTCTTAGTACCTACAAATAGAACGTCCTTACCTTCTGCTGATACTTCTCTGATGAAGTTGTAAGCTACGTCTACAAGCTTCACAGTCTTCTGCAGGTCTATGATATAGATCCCGTTTCTCTCTGTGAATATGTATGGAGCCATCTTAGGGTTCCATCTTCTGGTCTGATGACCAAAGTGAACACCAGCTTCTAGAAGCTGTTTCATTGAAATTACTGCCATTTTTTCTACCTCCTGGTTTTTAACCTTCCATCAACGTCAACTCCCAGAGAAACCTCTTCGGCACCCTCTCTGAGATCAGTAGATGTGATTATTTTTATCCTTGAGTAGTATATCACAGTTAATGCCACTAAGCAACAAAAACCAGTTATAAAACTGGTTTTTGCAGATTCTCAATATTCGTCTCTATTACTTTTTGATGTCCAGTTTTTCCAGAAGCTTATCGTTCAGAATGGTAATTCTTGTACCCTTCATTCCGAGTGATCTGGACTTGATTACGCCTGCACTCTCCAGTTTTCTCAGTGCGTTGACGATAACCGATCTTGTTATGCCAACCTTGTCAGCGATTCTGGATGCTACAAGCAGACCTTCGTCGCCATCAAGTTCCTTGAAGATATGATTAACCGCTTCTTTTTCACTGTAGGACAGTGTATGGATGGCAAGATCAACCACATCGTTCTTTCTCTGGTTCTCTTCGCTCTCCAGCTGCTTGGATCTTAAGATCTCAAGACCGACGATTGTTGCGGAATACTCTGCAAGAACGATATCTTCATCACTGAACTCGTCTGAAAGTGTGACAAGAATCAGTGTGCCAAGTCTTTCACGGTTACCGTTGATTGGAACGATGGTCGTCTTTTTGTTTTTGCCTTCATATTCATTTTCGATGTTG
>DAMDIS010000002.1:29716-30496 GCA_032100885.1 Proteiniclasticum sp. | reverse complement strand
AGAATTTCGCAGATATCATCAAAAACGACTGGTTCTGTTCCAGACTTCTGAAGTATTTTATTGAGCTTTCTGGTCTTGTTTAGTAATGACATTGTACATCCCCCTATTTACTTATCTATTAATATTGTGAATATTTAGAATTATCGCTTATCCTTTACAGATAATATCATATAAATAAAGATTATTCAATAATATTACACAATTCAATCACTTTTTAATGTTCTTTATTTTTAGACATATTTCTTTCCTGAATCATCATATTCATAGTATAAATTCAACTTTTCCCCGAATATCCGGGCATTCAGAATATCCTTCTGATTCTGTTTCACACTTGAGATTCAGTCGCTTTGTTTAAGATGTAAGCACCAGTGAACGCCCATTTCCAGTATGAATGTGTACAAAATATGAATCACACCTTTAGCATTATATCGTCATTTTATACACAAAGCAAACGATTATAATTCGAAATTTTAGAATTCACAGAATTTCTGTAAAAAATCTGATCAAGAAAAAAACGTCTACCTGTTTAAAGCAGACGCTCATTTCATCTTTATTCCTGTTCTTCAGCTTCCTTCTTTTCGATAATCTTATGTTTGCAGTTTTCGTTGGAACACTCAAGATAACTTCCGTCCTTCTTTGAGTACTTCTTGTACATAAGACCGTCACACACGGGACATGGAGTCTTTACAGGTTCATACCAGCTCACATAATTGCAGTCTGGATATCTGGAACATCCGAAGAACTTCTTTCCCTTTCTGGATTTCCTTGCCAGGACATCTC
>DAMDIS010000002.1:26824-29706 GCA_032100885.1 Proteiniclasticum sp. | reverse complement strand
CCCTGAGCAGGCAAGAAATTTACCGAACCTTCCATTTTTAATGACAAAATGACTTCCGCATTTCTCGCAGATCTCATCGGTGACTTCATCTTCTATAGTAACTTTTGATACTTTGCTTTCAGCAAAATCGATATCTTTCTTTAAAGGATTGTAGAAACTTCCTACAACTTCTTTCCAGGTTTCAGTTCCTTCCTCGATAAGATCGAGTCTTGATTCCATCTCGGCAGTAAATTCAACATCTACAATATCCTTGAAATATTCACTCATGATATCATTGACAATTTTTCCAAGATCAGTGGGAATCAGACTTTTTTTCTCTCTTTCCACATACAGGCGGTTGAGCAGTGTGGATATAGTAGGCGCATACGTGGAAGGTCTGCCGATTCCAAGCTCCTCAAGTGTTTTGACAAAACTTGCCTCTGTATATCTTGGCGGTGGCTGTGTGAAATGCTGGTTGAGGTTGATGTCCTTGTTTTTGAGCTTCTCGTTTTCTTCAAGATCCGGAATGGATGTGTTTTCTTCCTCATCGTCCGCCTTATAGTCGTAAAGCTTCATGAATCCGTCAAATGCGACAGATGAACCGCTTGCTCTGAATTTATAGTCGCCGTTAAGCACTTCAAGGCTGATGGTATCAAGTTTGCATGAAGCCATCTGACTGGCAACAAATCTTTCCCAGATCAGTTTATAGAGTTTATACTCCTCGGATTTCACACTGGCTTTGACCATCTCAGGTGTGAGGTTGACATCACTTGGCCTGATGGCTTCATGAGCATCCTGAGCATTTTTCTTTCCTTTGTACACTCTAGGTGTACTTGGATAGTAAGCTTTGCCGAAGGTCTCCTCGATGTAGGTTTTCGCTGAAGCCTGTGCTTCAGATGAAATTCTGGTAGAGTCTGTTCTCATGTATGTGATGAGACCCACAGATCCGTATCCTTTAATGTCCATACCTTCATAAAGCTTCTGCGCTATGCTCATGGTTCTTCGGGTCTGATAGTTCATTCTTCTTGAAGCTTCCTGCTGCAGTGTGGATGTGATGAACGGTGCCAGAGGATTTTTCGTTTTTGTCCCCTTCTTGATGGAAGAAACGACAAACTCACCTTTTTCCAGATCCTTTCTGATTTTCACAGCTTCTTTTTCTGATTCTATTTCCACTTTCTTGTTCTTATACTGTGTCAGCTTAGTTCTGATGACTTTCTTGTCCTTCATCAGATCAGCTTCTATGCTCCAGTACTCCTTGGAAACGAAGGCTTCAATCTCCTTCTCCCGGTCACAGAGTATTTTTAACGCAACAGACTGTACACGTCCGGCACTGAGTCCCCATTTTACATTACGCCAGAGAATCGGACTGATTTCATATCCGACCAGTCTGTCCACAACTCTTCTTGCCTGCTGTGCATCAAATACTTTAAGATTGATCGGTCTTGCGTTTTTGATCGATTTCTTTACGGCATCTTTGGTGATCTCGTTCAATTCTGATGTTGTCTTCAGGATCAAGTTTAAGTACATTAGCCAGATGGAAGCTTATGGCTTCTCCTTCTCTGTCGGGGTCAGTCGCGAGATACACTTTATCGGCTTTTTTTGCGGCCTTTCTCAGCTTGGCAAGAAGGTCCCCTTTTCCCCTGATGGTTATGTACTTTGGTTCAAAGTCTTCTACCACATTTACACCCAGCTGACTTTTAGGCAGGTCTCTGATATGTCCCATGGACGCTTCCACAACATACCCTGATCCCAGATATTTTTTGATGGTTTTGGCTTTTGCCGGTGACTCAACGATAACTAATTTCTGACTCATATACTCTCCTCTTATCTGACGATTTCATTAAAATCATTTGATTCATTTACTGACTTATCTTGCACTAGAATATTTCATCTTCATATAACTTAATCATTTCAATAATATTGCATTTATTCACCTTGGTGATAAATCTCTGAATTAATTTCATATTCTATACTATGATTTTTAAAATGTCAAAAGAATCTTAGCATCCTATTCATTTACACCAGCTCAATTTTGATGAAAACAGGCATACCTGTCCAGTAAACATATATAGAAAAACTGACTCTACATATGTTTTCCTTATCATCTCCGCTTCAAAGATTTCTTCCTGGGCACTATGACCGAATCATCAATAGGGGAATGGGATTCTGCCCTTCGTGTCAGAATTTCCTGCAGTGACTTTCTCCACTCGTGTTCGATATTTTCGAGTCCAAAAATTTTTTCAAGAGCACTGATATCCGGATTGAGTTCCAGAAGCCCAAGGTCCCTGATTCTATATTCCAGAATACTCGTATCTTCGGAAAGCAGGTCGCCGATGAGATGATCTTTCGCATACAGTATGTTCGCCCCCATTTCGATCAGCTGATTGCATCCTCTTCCTGCAGAAGAATACAGACTGTGGGGAACAGCATGGATGATCCTGTTGATTTCCTCACCGAATGACGCAGTATGCAGAGAGCCGCTTTTTTCTGCCGCTTCGGTGACGATGATCTGATCGGACAGTCCGGCTATGATTCGGTTTCTCATGGGAAATGTCCATTTCTTCGGACCGAAACCCCTGGGGTATTCTGTGAGAATGAGCCCGTTTTGCCTGATCTGATTAAAAAGACCGGTGTTTTCTCTCGGGTAAACCACATCCAGACCAGAACCCAGGACACAGACGGTCTTACCGCTCTCTTTGAGTACTGCCGTATGGGCAGCTGAATCCACTCCCCGTGCACCCCCGCTGATGATGACAAGACCGATTCTTGCCAGAGCGGATGCGAGCTCAGAAGTCACTCTTCTTCCGTAGTCACTGCAGTTGCGTGAACCCACAATCCCGGCTGAGGGTCTGTTGGCCAGGGAGAGATCTCCTTCATAAAACAGAATCAGCGGTGGCCATTCC
>DAMDIS010000002.1:19507-26814 GCA_032100885.1 Proteiniclasticum sp. | reverse complement strand
ATCATACAGCCTGGCAGGATAATTTTCATCCCCAATCAGCACATAGCATCCGTTTTCCCGGATCAGTCTGCTCATTCTGCGTGTCTCTTCAGCCGTGAACATGCTGATCTCCTCCAGAAGTTTTCCGAAGCATTTCCTGTAATCTGCTGAGTGGAGCGCTGACATCAGCCTGACTTCTCTGTCGATCTTCCTGTAACTTTCCTTGTCCATAAGTAAAACCTCCATAGAAATAATGAACCTGAAATTTCTTCCTGGCATCATTATTCAACGGAGGTCAATTTTTAAACATAATCCTGATGTTTTTCCATGCATTCTTCTGAATCCACGAAATTCCTTATAAAACTCATTCGGTGCACAGGTGTTGCACCTTTCTTTTTCAACGCTTCTATATGATCCTGACTGGCATAGCCCGAGTTGTGGCCAAATCCATAATCCGGATAATAGACGCTGAGATTTTCCATCAGCCTGTCCCTATGGACCTTGGCGATGATCGATGCACAGGCTATGGAGGCACTTAGCGTGTCACCCTTAATGAGCGAGATATTCTCTCCCCTATAGTCCTTGACCTTATATCCGTCCGACAGGACAAGTTCCGGTTTTACTGCAAGACTTCTTATGGAGCCTCTAAAAACCTCATGATTGCAAAAGGAGATGCCCAGCCTGTCGATATCGAGATTGCTCATCTCGTAGATGGCGTAGCAGAGGGCTTTTTCTCGGATCAGAAGATCCAGCTCCTCTCTTCTTTTTCTCGACAGTTTTTTTGAGTCGTTGATGCCAAGAATGAGATTCTCAAGAGCGGAATCAGGCTTCAGAATCACCGCAGCGCCTACAATAGGGCCCGCAAGCGGTCCACGTCCCACTTCATCCACACCGCATACAAGTTTTCCAAAGGAAAAATCGTGATCATAAAGGGCTCTGACCCGATTCATCTCTTTTTCCTTTTTGAAATATTCACACTCGAGATACTCAGCAAGCGCATTGACCGATTTGCGCCTGTCTCTTCTCAGAAGATCCAGACAGTTGTCCCTGTCCATTTCAATGGATTCCATGTTTTCTCTGATGTAGATTCTGATCTCTGAGACACTTTTATCCAGTATATGTCTAATCATGATCCGACTCCGGCCATTCAAGAGAGATCTTTCCCATCTTTGCGCTTCGGAACTCATCAAGAATCATGACCGCTACCCGCTTATAGTCGATTTCTCCGCCTCTTAGGATACAGCCTCTCTTCTGGGCAATATTGTCCATATTCTCAAGAGGATCCTCAGAAAGTGTCTCCAGATTATATCTGTCCATCAGCCGGTCCTTGTATTCGATGTCCATGATCTCATCTTTGATGGCCCCTGTAAATGCCAGATTGAGTGAGGTCTCCTCTTCAAATTTCGGCCACAGTATTCCCGGTGTATCCAGAAGCTCTATGCCGTCTTTTGTCTTGATCCACTGTTTGTTCTTTGTGACACCTGGTCTGTTGCCCACCTTTGCGATGGAGTTTTTAGCCATTCTGTTTATGAATGAACTCTTGCCGACATTCGGAATGCCCACGACCATTGCACGGATGGTGTAATTTACGATTCCCCTCTCTCTGTTTCTTGCCAGCTTGTCCTTCAGGAGTTCGTTTAAGGTCGGCTTTATTGCATTGAGGCCCTTTCCCGTAAGGGAATTGACTTCAAGAACAAGTGTGTTTTCGTTCTCCAGAGCCTTTTTCCAGTTTCTGGTCACTCTGTCTTCAGCCATATCCGCTTTATTGAGAAGAATGATGCGGGGTTTATTGCCCAGAATCTTCTCGATTTCAGGATTCTTGGAGGACGCGACGATTCTTGCATCTCTGATTTCGATCACTGCATCCACAAGTTTCAGATTTTCGGTAATTTCCCTTCTTGTCTTGACCATATGACCCGGAAACCAGTTGATTTTCATATCCATGTTTAACACTTCCTTTTTTCAGGCATTTCCTTTTTCTTCATTATAAATGGATCCAGTATCTCGCTACGATTTCTTCACCATCTTCAATTTCATTTTCCAGGATTCCACCATTTTTTATGATTGTTCTTTCTGATGGGACATTGCTTTTATTGCATGTGACGAGCACTTTATCAAATTTCATTTCTTCTGCTTGAAGAAGAGCTTTCTTCAGCATGATGTCGGCAAAACCTCTTCCTCTTTCACTGGGTCTCACACCATAGCCGATATGCCCGCCCAGTCTCCTGAGGTAATCATTCAGCTCATGTCTCAGGGCAATGGCCCCTATGATTCTCTTCTTCCTCACAAGAAGCCACAGGCTCGCTGTGACCATCCCCAGAGAAGCGTCATATTCAAGCTGCTTGGATTCTTTCAGCTCTTCCTGATGTTCTGCCCATTCCCGATTATAATGAAGGAATTCTTCTTTCATGGATTCGTCAGGTTTAAAAAGCTTAAGCTCTTCCATCTTCCATACATCCTTTTGTCTCTTGTTCCTTCTATTATAACCATAACCATGAGAATTTCATCATGAAATTCAGTTTAGAGGGATGTGTAGCATAACCGGCAATAAAACAAAAAAGAGACCGAAGCCTCTTTCTTATCCATATTATCTAGCGTTCTTAACCTTAGCAGCCTTACCGACTCTGTCTCTTAAGTAGAATAGTTTAGCTCTTCTTACTCTACCCTTTCTGACAACTTCAAGCTTGTCTACGGATGGTGAATTTACAGGGAAAGTTCTCTCTACGCCAACACCGTATGCAAGTCTTCTCACTGTGAAAGTCTCTCTGACTCCACCGTTCTGAACCTTGATTACAGCACCTTCAAATACCTGGATTCTTTCCTTGTCGCCTTCTTTGATTCTAACGTGTACCTTTACGGTATCTCCTACGTTAAATTCTGGTAGTGCAGACTCTCTCAGCTGCTCAGCTTCAATAGCTCTGATTAATTCGTTCATTGTGCATTCCCTCCTATAGATAAATTGACGTTCATACAGAAGTTTACCTTCCCAGTGGACCGCCCGTACTAACACAAACTATATTCTATCATAATCTTTATTCCCATTACAAGTAGGATTTAATCATTTTTCTCTTCTTTGGAAAACTTTTTGAGGATTTTCTGATCATCCCTGGATAAGGTATGCTTCTTATAAAGATCGGGTCTTCTTTCCATAGTCGTCGTGAGCATCATATACCTTCTCCACTGTCTGATGTTTTCATGATGACCGGAGAGAAGGATATCCGGCACACGCTTCCCTTCATACTCGTCTGGTCTCGTATACTGGGGGTATTCAAGGAGATTTTCAGAGAAGCTCTCCTCGACAGAGCTGTCGTCTGTTCCAAGAACGCCTGCCTTGAGCCTAAGGATGCTGTCGATTATGGGGATCGCCGCCATTTCACCGCCGGTAAGGATAAAGTCACCAAGAGAAATCTCCATATCGATTTCGTCATAGATTCTTTCATCGATTCCCTCGTAGTGTCCGCAGAGAAATATGAGATGCTCTTCTTCGGACAACTTTCGGGCAGTTTCCTGATTGAATGTCTTCCCCTTTGGACCCAGGAAAATCACGGGACCGCTGTTTTCTTCCTTCAGGGCTCTGATGGCATCAGAAACAGGCTGGACGGTCATCACAATGCCGCTGCCGCCGCCATAAGGATAGTCATCCACTTTCCGGTGTCTGTCCTTTGAATAATCTCTTATATTTACGGCATTGATCTCAAACAGACCTTTTTCTTTGGCTCTTCCGATGATGCTCTCGTTGAACAGATCGAACATTCCAGGAAAAAGCGTGAGTATATCAATCCTCATCCGTCCACTCCCTTAGGGGTTTAATGATGATCCTTTCCTTTTCGATGTCTACATCAAGAACCACATCTCTGATGACAGGGATCAGCAGTTCTTTCGGTTTTTTGATCCAGTATACATCATTTGCTCCGGTCTGAATCACTTCAGAAATCTGCCCCAGTTCTTTTCCATCTGAATCAAATACCGTGCAGTCCTTGAGATCCTCAATAAAATAGGCATCCTCTTCAAGTTTGACGGCTTCTTCTCTGGGTACTTCCATGGTCTTCTTTCTGAATTTCTCGGCATCTTCGACGCTCTCACAGCCTTCAAGCTTCATGATGGCACGGTCGTTTCCGACAGTGACATAGATGACCTGAACTTCTCTGCCGTCTATGAATACACGCTTGAGCCTTTTAAACCTCGCGATATCGTCGGTCAAAGGAAAAACTTTGACCTCACCTTTGATTCCATGGGGTTTGGTGATTTCTCCTATGGTTAGAAATTTTTTCATATTTACCTCTTTATTACCTTACTTCATCCAAATACTCGAAAAGCCCACTTATTTCTAAGCAGGCTAAAAGAAAAAACAGCGATTAAACTATTTCTACATGAACTTTCTTGTTTTCGTTCATGGAAGCGGCTTTGACAACAGTTCTGATGGCTTTAGCAATCTTGCCCTGCTTACCGATGACTTTCCCCATATCCTCTGCATGAACACTAAGTTCAAGAGTAATGGATCCGTCATTGTCTACTTCCTTCACGGAAACTTCTTCGGGGTGATCTACTAATTCCTTAGCGATGAACTCAACTAATGCTTTCATATCATTCCCTCCGATTACTTCTTGATTCCAGCCTTGTCAAATAGTCTAGCAACAACCTCTGTAGGCTGTGCTCCCTTGTTTAACCATTCTGTAGCCTTTTCAGCGTCTATCTTGACTTCCTTTGGAATGCTTACTGGATTGTAGTAACCAATCTCCTCGATAAACTTACCGTCTCTTGGGCTCTTTGAATCTGCAACAACCAGTCTGTAGAAAGGTGCCTTCTTGGATCCCATTCTTGTTAATCTTATTTTTACTGCCATTTATCTTTCACCTCCTGAATTCTTGTTAAAAGGGCATTTTTCCAAACATGCCTTTTTTTGAACCTTTTTGCATATTTCCCATCTGTTTCATCATCTTCTTCATATTTTCGAAGCCTTTGATGACTTTATTGACATCTTGTATCGTAACGCCGGCACCTCTTGCAATTCTTTTCTTGCGGGATGCATTTTCAAGGTACTTTGGATTCTTTCTTTCCTTCTTCGTCATGGACTGGATGATACTTTTCGTTTTCACCATTTCCTTTTCGCTGTCGTCAAGATTGATTCCTTTCATTTCCTTGCTGTTCATTCCGGGCATCATTTCCATGATTTTGTTGAGCGGTCCAAGTTTCTGCATCTGTTCAAATGCTTTCAGATAGTCTTCATAATTGAATTCCTTGCTGAGCATCTTCGAACCCAGTTCCCTGGCCTCTTTTTCATCTATGGAGGACTGAGCCTGCTCGATAAGAGACAGTACATCACCCATACCCAGAATTCGGCTTGCCATTCTTTCAGGATGGAATACTTCCAGATCGCTCAGTTTTTCGCCCACCCCGGAGAACTTGATCGGCTTACCAGTCACTTCTCTTATGGAAAGCGCTGCACCACCTCTGGTATCACCATCGAGCCTTGTGAGGATCACACCGGTAATGTCCAGGGACTGGTTAAAAGTCTCTGCAACATTTACAGCGTCCTGACCTGTCATGGCATCTACGACGAGCAGAGTCTCCCTGGGTTTAACAGCGGACTTGATGCTCTTTAGTTCATCCATGAGTGTTTCGTCGATATGAAGCCTACCTGCGGTATCAATGATGACCACGTCGCATCCTTCTTTTCGCGCATATTCCATGGACGCCTTGGCAATGTCCACAGGGCTTACTTTGTCGCCCATGGCAAATACCGGGATGTCAATCTGTTTTCCTACGATCTGCAGCTGTTTGATGGCTGCAGGTCTGTAGATGTCTGCTGCTACGAGAAGCGGCTTTCTGTTCCTCTTACGAAGATGCAAGGCAAGTTTTCCAGCCATGGTGGTTTTACCCGCACCCTGAAGACCTACAAGCATAAATGCGGTGATCGATGAATCAAAGCTGAGCTTTGCTTCACTTCCACCCATAAGTGCCGTCAGTTCCTCATTGACGATCTTGACCACCTGCTGGCCTGGTGTGAGACTTTCAAGGACCTCACTGCCATTAGCCTTTTCGCTGACTTTCCTGACAAAGTTTTTGACAACTTTGAAGTTGACGTCAGCTTCCAGAAGGGCTAGCCGTACTTCTCTCATGGCTTCTTTGATGTCATTTTCTGTCAGCTTTCCTTTTCCACGAAGCTTCTTGAAAGCTTCCTGGAGTCTTTCCGCTAAACTGTCGAAGGCCATGTAATCCCTCCTTATAACTCCTCAAGGAGCTTTTCGATTTCACTACAGTAACAATTCTTCTCTATTAAAAGCGCTTTAATTTCCTCTCTGACCTTTTCTTCCCTGATGGAAGACTTCAGAAGACTAAGCTTATCTTCATAATCATTGAGTGTCTTATAGCATCTTTTGATCAGGTCATGAATGGCTTGTCTGCTGGTATTCTGATTCTCAGCTATCTCTGAAAGCGAATAGTCCATATTATAGTACTGATCTAAAATATTTCTCTGCTTTTCAGTCAACAGCTTCCCATAAAAATCCATCAACAAGGATATTTCAATTCTGTTCTCCATAACCTCACCTACCACATGCATTAGTTTACCCAAAAATAAAAGGGCTGTCAAGTACTTTTACCTGACAGCCTCAACTATTTTTTTAAAGACTCTTTCTTCACCCGAAATTTAAATGAACGCCTCTGCAAACGCCTTGGGATCAAAGTCTTCCAGATCATCAATGCCTTCTCCGACTCCGATATACACCACCGGAATTTTCAGCATTTCCTTGATGGAAAGAACCACGCCTCCCTTGGCGGTACCGTCGAGTTTTGTCAGGATGATTCCGTCAAGCTTTGCGACCTTCTGAAACTCCTGAGCCTGAATAACCGCATTCTGTCCGCTTGTGCCGTCAAGAACCAGCAGTGAATAGATGTTGGCTTCGCTGAATTCTCTGTCGATGACTCTTCTGATTTTCTCCAGCTCGTTCATGAGGTTTTTCTTGTTGTGCAGTCTTCCCGCAGTATCCACAAGAAGGACCTCACCGTTTCTTGCCTTAAAGGCTTCCAGAGCATCAAAGACAACCGCTGCAGGGTCAGAGCCCTCCTGGTGTCTTACGATGTCCACATCGGCCCTTTTTGCCCATACTTCAAGCTGATCTATGGCTGCCGCTCTGAATGTATCTGCAGCGGCAAGAATCACTTTTCTGCCTTCTTTTTTGTATTTGTACGCAAGCTTTCCGATGGATGTGGTCTTGCCGACACCATTCACACCGATGACCAGAATAATCGTCGGCTTTAGAACTTTGAAGTTCTTGTCTTCATCTTCCATGAACTCGGATATGACTTCCTTGAGGGCAAGGGAGACC
>DAMDIS010000002.1:15665-19497 GCA_032100885.1 Proteiniclasticum sp. | reverse complement strand
GAAGCCTGATCTTCTGCCTCAGTCTTTCTATGAGGATCATGGATGTTTCATACCCGATATCAGAGGATATGAGCACCTCTTCCAGCTCGTCGAACAGATCGTCATCGATGGTCATGGCCAGTCCCAGAACCTCATTCATTTTCCCTGTAAAATTATCTCTTGTCTTTGTCAGACCGCTTTTCAGCTTTTCAAAAAAATTAACCATTTTCACTCCTTGCCACAGACAGATCCATGGAGACTATTTTGGAGATTCCCTTCTCTTCCATAGTCACACCATAAAGCGCATCAGCAGCTTCCATGGTTCCCTTTCTGTGTGTTATCAGTATAAACTGCGTATCCCTTGCAAATTCCGTCAGAAACTCTGCAAACCGGTATACATTGGCATCATCAAGTGCAGCTTCGATCTCATCCAGGATGCAGAACGGTGTCGGCTTCATCCTGAGAATCGCAAATGTCAGCGCGATGGCAGAAAGAACCTTCTCTCCTCCGCTCATGAGCGTGATGTTCTGAAGTTTCTTGCCAGGCGGCTGCACACTGATTTCAATGGGCGCCTCCAGGATATCCCCTTCTCCGAGGATGAGCCTTGCGGTTCCGCCCTGGAAGAGTCTTCTGAAGGTATCATTGAAGTTCTCGTTCATCACTTTAAAGTTTTCGGTAAACAGCGTTCTCATCCTGAGGGTCATATCCATGATGAGCTCCTTAAGTTCAAGCTTCGCTTTTTCCAGATCATCTCTCTGAGCTGAGAGGAACTCGCTGTGCTCCGAAACTTCCTTGAACTCTTCTATGGCCGCCACATTAACGGTGCCCAGTGAAGTGATCAGCTTTCTCAGTTCATTCAGTCTCTTTCTGAATGCATCCTTGTCCGTGATCGGAATCCGCTCTTCCTTTGCTTCAGCCAGAGTCAGGTTAAGTTCGTCATTGATTTTGTTCATCAGTGCTGTCTTTTCTTTATCCAGTTTCTCCACAGCATCCTTAACCTTATAGAGCTCTTTGTCCAGAACATAGAATTCCTCATCCAGTGTTCTAACGGTATTCACCTGCTCTTTAAGCAGGGCCTTGTCTTTCACTTCGTCCATGGACATGAGATCAAGGTCTTTCTCCATGACGCTCAGATCATTCTTCAGAAGAAGAACTGAAGCCTTCATATCTTCAATCTTCACCTCTGATTCATTGATTTCACCTGAGAGGATCTCTCTTTCCTGTTCAAGTTCAGTTATGCTCTGTGAGAGCGCAAGAATGCTCGCCCTGTTTTTTTCTGCGGACTGCATCTTTGCATCATGGGACTCCTGAAGCCTTGCTTCCTTGACGGATTCATCCATGATGAAAGCAGTGAGCTGATCGAATTCCTGATATTCTCTGGTTCTTCTGTCTTTGATCCCTTTGAGGTAATCCTTGTTCTTTTCCTTCTGATCGATGAGTTCGCCGATTTTCAGTTCCATATCCTCTATCGGCTTCTCCAGTGATTCCAGTTCAGTCTGCCTTGAAGAAAGATCCCTCTCGGTATCCGTGATGATCTTTTCCAGTCTGTGCATATCGTTTTTGAACCCCTGCTGCCTCTCGGACAGTTTGGCCAGTTCCATATTGAGTGTATTGATGGCATAGGAACACTCTCTTTCTTCTTTTGTCTTTTCCTGAAGCTCTTTCTCGACATCCTGTTTTTTCCGGATTTCACGAAGCCTTGTTTCTCTAAGAGAAGATGAGTTTCTGTCCAGATCGTCAAGATCTTTCTTTCGTGAAAAAATGCCGGAAGATTTCTTATAGAGACTTCCTCCTGTAAGAGAACCGCCTGAATTGATGATGTCTCCTTCAAGGGTGACAATCCTCATGGTGTAGCCCATTTCCTTGGCACTCATGAGTGCTTCATCCATATTCTTTGCGACAAACACCCGGCCAAGAAGATTGGCCGCTATGCCTTCATATTTTTTATCAAAATCAACCAGATCAAAAAGATTCCCCAGCAGATTTCCCCTTTTCAGCATCGGATCCTTGGCCTTATAGCCTTTGATGACATTCATCGGATAGAACGTCGCACGGCCGTAGGATTTTGCCCTAAGAAGGTCAATCAGCTCTTTGGCATCTTTATCTGTCGGGGTGATGATATTGTTCACCTGAGAGCCTAACGCCACTTCCAAAGCGAGCTCGAAACCTTTCTGAGGTTTGATCACCTCTCCTACAAGATGCACTTTCTCATTCAGCTTATGTCTGGCTTCTTTGAGATGGGTCATCAGAGATTTTACAGAACGGGTATAACCCTCGTAATGCTCCTCAAGATTTCTGAGAAGTTTCATCTGGGACTCCTGTCCCTTGAGCTCATAGTCGATGTCCTTGATGACTGTATCGATCTTTGTCAGCCGATCGAGAACCTCTCTGCTGCTTTCTTTTCTTGTGGTAAGAGATCGGTCTTCTTCGCCGATTCTGTCTTTCAGCGCCCTGATCTCCTCTTCTGTGGAAAGCTTTGCCATCTCGTTCATGGACAGCGAAGCCCTGTAGCTGCTCAGCATGGACTCGGTATTCTCGATCCTACCCTTTAAAGTATCCCTGTCGCTGTAGCTTGATTTTGCCTGTTCTCTGATGTTTCTGATCTTCTGCTCGGTATCTTCTTCCTCATCACGAAGGCCCTTCTGGGCATTTTCGCTCAGTCTAAGGCTTGCCTGGAGTTCTTCCTGTCTTCTTCTTTTTTCCTCCAGAAACTGAGTCACCTCAGTGATTCTCTCTTTACCTGTCCTCAGTTCCTCTGTCAGGGCACTTAAGTTCTGCTCTTCTTCAAGACGCCTGGCCGTATTTATTTCAATGGACTTTTCATTCTTGAGCAGACTTCTTTTTCTTTCTTCAATCAGCTGATAGAGCATTCTGATCTCATTTGAAGCAGCTTCACTCTGCTCTCTCTTAAGGTAGAACTCCTCTTTCAGTTCCGTTTCCTTCCGCTTCTTTTCTTCCATGGAAAGTTCCAGTTCATCTCTTCCGGCAGTGGCCTCTTCTCTTTTTTTCTCCACTTCCTGAAAATTCTCCGTAACTCTTTTCAGCTTCTCATCAAGGGACACTTTTTCATTCTCGAACTCTTCGAGATCGGAGAGAATGAGAGAAATCAGTATTTCCCTCTGTTCCTTGCTCAGCACAAGAAATTTTTCAGCTTTTTCCTTCTCCCTTTTCAGCGGTCCGATTCTTTCTTCGTAGGTTTTCAGGATATCACTGACACGAAGAAGATTCTGCTCCGTATTGTCCAGCTTCTTTTCGGATTCTTCTTTTCTGGATTTATATTTCACGATTCCCGCAGCTTCTTCAAGCAGTGCACGTCTGTCGTCCATCTTTCCGCTCAGGATTGCCTCAATCTTACCTTGTCCGATAAGAGAGTAGCCTTCTTTACCGATACCGGTATCCATAAACAGTTCCTGGATGTCTCTCAGACGGCAGGAGGTGTTGTTGATGAGGTATTCGCTCTCGCCTGAACGGAACAGCTTTCTTGTGACGCTGACATCCGTATAGGGAACTGGCAGCTTCTTCTCGCTGTTGTCAAGAAGGAGCGTAACCTCCGCATAACCCAGCGGTTTTCTGAAATCAGTACCTGAAAAAATGACATCTTCCATTTTACCGCCACGAAGCGATTTGACCTTCTGCTCGCCCAGCACCCATCTTACGGCATCCGAGATATTCGATTTGCCTGAGCCGTTCGGCCCTACAACACCAGTTATTCCATTATTGAAATTCAGGAGCGTTCTGTCGGCAAAGGATTTAAACCCTCTGATTTCTATGGATTTTAGATACATTACAAAACACCCCTCTCAACATCAGCATATATTTCCATTGTTCCTTCGATTCTCTCCGGTACAACTTC
>DAMDIS010000002.1:14415-15655 GCA_032100885.1 Proteiniclasticum sp. | reverse complement strand
ACGTGAATCTCCATCTCCTCGGTCAGCGGCCTGAAATAACGCTTTCCTCCTGCATACAGCCTGGATAGATCCTGTGCACCTATTTTCACGCTCACTTTATCAGACCGGATCATTCTGATCCGCTCCGACAGGAGGTAAGCTTCGGCAAGTTCTCTGAATGCCGGATGAAATGGTCCAGCAACGACATCACTCTTCTCGCTGATTTCTTCCGTGGGCTGAAGCCCCACTCTTATGACCTGTATTCCTTCTTCCTGATACCTTTTCATCATTACAGCTGCGATTTCAACCGCTTCGTCCAGAGTATAAGGCATATAGCTGCCTCTTCTGTAGTCCTCTTCCATTTCTGTGTCTCTGATCACAAGAGCAGGATAGATTCTGACAAGTTCAGGTCTCATCCTGATGCTTTCTTCAAGCGACATCATATCCTTATCCCTGGAATCGCCTGGAAGCCCGATCATCAGCTGGTGACATAATACCATCCCGAAGCTTTTGATCAGTCTTGAAGCCTGCTCTACCGCTTCTTTCCGGTACCCTCTTTTTGCAAGACGAAGCACTTCATTGTCCATGGACTGTACCCCAAGCTCCACCACATCGACGCCATAGCTTTTCAGGTGGTTCATGATGGGCAGAGTAATGTAGTCCGGTCTTGTGGAAAGTCTGATTTTGTCTATAAAGCCTTTATCCTTGGCAGTTTTTGCAGCTTCAAGGAGCTCCTTCTGCTTGATCAGGCTGATGGCAGTGAAGGTCCCTCCGAAAAAAGAAACCTCGACAAAAGTATTCTTCCTGTCTATGGTTTCAAGATATGACTCTATGGTTTCCATTACATATTCGCCAGTGATCTTTTCATAGTCCTCACGAAGCTGCCCTGTTATCTTCGCCTGATTGCAGAAGATGCAGTCATGGGGACAGCCGACATGAGGGATGAAAATCGGTATGATTACATGTCTAGTCATGGGTTTCCTCGACTCTCACATATTTCTCCAGAGCATCTTTTGCAGCCAGCTGCTCAGACTCTTTTTTGGAATAACCTTCACCCTTGCCCATAATGATATCGTCAATTACCACTTTCGAGTAGAATTTACGGCGATGAGGCGGTCCTTCATACCTGATCAGCTCATATTTGATTTCAATTTCTCCATTTTCCTGAAGGATTTCCTGAAGACTGGTTTTGTAATCCAGAACGATCTCGTTCTTATTGGCCATATCGATAATCTCAAGAAAGTTTCTCACAACGAACGCC
>DAMDIS010000002.1:9919-14367 GCA_032100885.1 Proteiniclasticum sp. | reverse complement strand
GCAAGAAGAGCGGCGCGTTCGCGCCCTCCTGTGATCTCCTCACCCTTGCTCATTCGGATATACTTTCCAAGATTCCAGTTCATCGCGACATTATAAAGCGAAGCTTCGCATACAATAAGTGCGCGCAGCTTTGTGAGCTCTCCTTCGGATTTTTCAGGAAAGCTCTTGAAGATATATTCAGTGATGGCAAGCTGAAGAACCGCATCTCCAAGAAATTCCAGTTTCTCATTGTATGCCATGTTTTTGTGCTGATTCGCATATGAGGAATGGGTAAGTGCAGTTTCCATCAGCCTCTTATCCTCAAATACGACACCTATGACTTTTTCAAATTCCATCTTAAACTCCTTTTCTAGAAGTTCATTCGTCAAGCTACCGTTTAGCCTCACGAATAAACTTATAATCCACTTCATTATACAAAAAAAACAAAGTCCCGTATATAGGCATAGCCTACATACGGGACATCTCTTATTATTCCTCGCCTACTACTGTTGAGAGATAATTAACTACATCTCCAACGCTCTTAGCCTGCTCAGCTTCATCATCAGAAATCTCAATATCAAACTCTTCTTCCAGAGCCATAACGATTTCCACGATATCAAGAGAGTCAGCTCCAAGATCCTCAAATGTAGAATCAAGAGTTACTTCATCAGCATCTACGCTAAGTTTGTCAACGATAATTGCCTGCAATTTTTCAAAAATCATAATCGAATTCACCTCCATCATTTGTATAATATTAGAAATGGCTATCTTATGCAACAGTTAAATATTTTTTATTTCAGATTTTCTTTGAAATGTTCGAGATATTTCCTGTCGTAAAAATTCTTTCCCTGTCTGATGGCATTTTTGAAAGCCCTGGCATCTGATGTTCCGTGTGCCTTCACAACGATTCCGTCAACACCCAGAAGACATGCTCCGCCTTCTTCCTTGTAGTCGTTCTTCTTCATAAATTCTTTCAGACTGGGCTTTACAAGGATTCCTCCGATTTTGCCTTTTGTTGAACTCATCATGGCATCTTTGATCATGGACATCAGGTTCTTGACGACCCCTTCATACATTTTCAGCACCACATTTCCGGTAAATCCGTCACAAACCAGAATCTGGACATCACCATCTGTAATTTCACGAGGCTCCACATTGCCCACGAAGTTTATGCTCTTTTCTTCCTTGAGAAGCGCATAGGCGGCTTTTGTCAGCTCATTTCCCTTTTCTTCCTCTTCTCCGATGTTGATGAGGCCGACTTTAGGGTTTTCAAACCCTTTCAGCGCTTCGAAGTATACTGTGCCCATTTTTGCAAACTCAACCAGATTCTGCGGCTTGACATCGGCATTGGCGCCAAGGTCAATCACCATGAAATGCCCGTTCTTGCCGGGCATAAGCGCACCAAGAGCTGCACGGTCAACACCTTTGATCCTGCCTACAACAAGCAGTCCCCCTGCAAGAATCGCACCTGTAGAACCAGCAGATACTACAGCATCCGCCTTTCCTTCCTTCACAAGGTCCATGGCACGTCTAAGCGAAGAATCTTTCTTTCTTCTGATCCCCATAACTGGAGATTCATTAAGCGATATGACCTCTCTGGCATCCAGTATTTCTATTTTCGTTTTATCAAAATCGTATTTATCCAGCTCACTCTGAATGATTTCCACCGGACCGGTTATGGTCACATCCACACCGTATTCCTTGACCGCTAAAACAGCACCATGTACTGCCTCCATCGGTGCAAAGTCTCCACCCATTCCATCTAAGGCAATTCTCACAAGACATACCTCCCAATTTCCGTTCATCCGGGTCCTGGCGTTTTATCCATTTCCCCATAACGTTTCTATCATACTATTATAATACATACGGATAATCATATCTTCTTTCTCTTAAGAAAGATTTAAATATTGGCAGGACAAAGCAAAAACCCGCCTTCTCCATGGATGGAGAAAACGGGTAAAAAAAAGGAAAGTCATCGACTTTCCTATTCAACTTCAGTTGTTACAACTTCCTTGCCGTTGTAATATCCGCAATGCTTGCAGATTCTGTGACCAAGTTTCATTTCATGACACTGTGGACATTCAACAATTCCAGGTGCACCTACTTTGAATGTTGAGGCTCTTCTTCTATCTCTTCTACCTTTTGAAAACTTTCTTGCTGGATTTCCCATTATTACACCTCCTTAAACATGTCTTTGAGGGCTGAGAACCTGGGATCAGACTCTTCAACCTTACAGCCGCATGGACCATTGTTGAGATTCGACCCGCAGTCCTGACAAAGACCTTTACAATCCTCTTTACAGAGAATTTTTAAAGGTAATGCTAAATAGATGTTATTGATTACAACATCTCTTATATCGAGAACATCTCCTTCCTCTAAGGTGATGATATTCTCGTCTTCCTGTTCATTTTTAGAAACCTTCTCATCCACTATAAGGTCCAGATCTCTTTCGAACTGTTCAAGACATCTGGAACAAGTATGCAGCAGACTGGTCTTCACAGATAGCTTAACATCTGCAATTCCATGCTTGACTACGACTTGACCGTTAACCTGGATGGGTTTCAGTATCTTAATGGTCTCATTGTTATAAACAAGATTCTCTTTGTGGTAGGCAAAATCAACATCCTTGATTATGGATTTTACACTTGAATCCTGTAGTATTATTTCCATCTTTTACTCCTGTTCATCTGCAGTTAAGCAGATGTATGCTTATATCGAGTTATACTTCTCAAGCAAACACATATAATTATATAAAGGCAAATTTCAAAAGTCAAGGGTTTTCTGCCCTGTCTTCCAAATCCTTTATTTCATCATATGATTTACTAAGTATACACTTCTTACCTTCTGATGTAAATAGACCCGTTTCGTGTACGATCAAGAAATCCGTATTCAATGAGATATCTTCTTAAAAGAACATGGTCCTCGTAGATCCGCTCAAGAATTCTGTTCACTTCCTTTTCGGAATATTGAGTGCCCACCTTGAAATGCTCGGAGATTTTCCTCAGCAGCACTATTTTTTTCTTTTCTTTTGACGGAAAGACTTTGATGGCCCCTTCTTCAGTCATATGAGCCTTCAATACTTTGTCTTCCTCTTCTGCGCTGATATGATATCGGTCATCGAGCATTCTTGCCCCTTTATGCGGCGTTACAGATTTCTCGTCATGGTCCTCGAGAGCTTCCATAAGTCTTAAAAAGAGTCTTGCCTGCCTCTCTTTTTCTCGCAATCTGAATCTGTGATTTCTGACAGTACTTGGTGCGATCTTCAGTAATTCCGCAATCTCACTATCCTTCTTTCCCTCACTGATGAGAGGAATCAGTGTTTCCTGCACTTCAGTCAGCCCGGTAACACTTCTTGGCAGTTTAAGAATTTCTGTCACCAGATCATGACTTTTCAGGTGTCTCTTCAGCATCCATTCAGCTGAATACAGTTTATCTTCATAGGGATATATCCTTCCCTTTTCAAACGCTTCCCCGCAGAAGGCACAGGTATAGTTCCATTCATCCTCATGGTTTTCTTCCAGAAAATCCAGATATCCATAAACATCACTCATCATTAATCCCCCTTTATTATTAAACATTTCAATTAAATGTTTGCTTTATAAAGTAAATTATATTGTAATGTTTGACATTTTGCAATATTTTCAGAATAAAAAGCCTGTCACGATCTGTAATGAGATCGTAACAGGCTTTGAACTGTATTATTTTACCAGTGACATCGTGTCTCTTGCAATCATGAGCTCTTCGTTGGTTGGGATCACAATGATCTTGACCTTTGATCCTTCCTTGGAAATCACTCTTTCCTGTCCTCTGACTTTGTTTCTCTCAGTATCCAGCTCAATGCCGAACCATTCAAGATCCTTGACGATCTCTTCTCTGGTTTCTGCAGCATTTTCACCAAGCCCTGCGGTGAAGATGATGGCATCCACACCATTTAGAACAGCCATATAGTCTCCGATGTACTTTTTGACTCTGTAGTGGAATACATCAAGGGCGAGCTGTGCTCTTTTGTTGCCTTCTGCCGCCGCATCTTCAATGTCTCTGAAGTCTGATGATACGCCGGAAAGACCGAGCACACCTGACTTCTTGTTCATGATGTTGTTCACATCATCATAGCTGTAACCTTTGACCTCCATAAGATATGGAATGATCGCAGGGTCGATGTCGCCGCATCTTGTTCCCATGATAAGACCTTCAAGCGGAGTGAATCCCATGGAAGTATCTACTGAAATACCGCCATTGATTGCACTTACTGAAGCACCATTGCCCAGATGACAGGTGATCAGCTTAAGATCTTTGACATCTTTTTCCATCATTTCAGCTGCTCTGAAAGTGACATACTTATGACTTGTTCCGTGGAAACCGTACTTTCTGATATGATTTTCCTTGTAAAGTTCATAAGGCAGTCCATAAAGGAAAGCTTTTTCAGGCATTGTCTGATGGAAGGCAGTGTCAAATACAGCTACCATTGT
>DAMDIS010000002.1:8032-9909 GCA_032100885.1 Proteiniclasticum sp. | reverse complement strand
AGTATTCGGCATCAGTTCCATACATGCATTGATTCCGACGATGTTTGGCGGATTGTGCAGTGGAGCCAGAACTGAAAACTCTTCCAGATCCTTCATCACTTCGTCTGTTATGATTACTGATGTTGAATATTTTTCTCCACCATGTACAACTCTGTGTCCAACTGCTTCGATTTCATCGGAGGACTTGATTACGCCCTGAACGTCATCAAGAAGTGTTTCGATGACATGAGCTATGGCATCTTTGTGATCCTGCATGGATGTGGTCAGTACGAACTTATCTCTTCCTTCAACTTTCTGAGTCAGCTTTGACCCTTCGATTCCGATTCTCTCAACCAGTCCAGTGGACAGTGAGCTTTCTGTTGCCATATCAATAAGTTGGTATTTCAGTGAAGAACTACCGCAATTGATTACTAAAATTTTCATTAATCCAAATCCATCCTTTATTATCTTATTTTTTAATTACTGCTTTGTGCCTGTACAGCTGTTATTGCTACGACATTCACGATATCCTCAACACTGCATCCTCTTGACAGATCGTTGATCGGTTTTGCAAATCCCTGGCAGATCGGACCTATAGCATCTGCTCCTGCAAGTCTTTCAACAAGCTTGTAGCCGATGTTTCCTGCCTGAAGATCAGGGAATACCAGTACATTGGCCTTACCCGCTACAGGTGAGGCTGCCGCTTTCTTCTTTCCAACTGATTCGACAATTGCCGCATCCAGCTGAAGTTCGCCATCTATGGAGAGATCAGGTCTCATTTCCTGGGCCTTCTTCGTCGCTTCCACTACTTTAGTGACCAGTTCGTGCTTTGCACTACCATAGGACGAAAATGAAAGCATCGCTACCTTCGGTTCGAACTTCATGAGCTTCTTTGCTGAATCAGCAGTTGCAACAGCAATAGCTGCAAGCTCATCTGCATTGGGATTCGGATTGACTGCGCAGTCAGCAAACAGCATCTGTCCGTCTTCTCCGAAACTCCTGTCTTTCAGCAGCATGATGAAGAACGAAGATACAACACTGATTCCAGGTGCAGTTTTGATGATCTGAAGGCCTGGTCTTAAGAGATCTCCGGTTGTATGAACAGCTCCGGAAACCATTCCGTGAGCATCGTCATTTTTGACCATCATTGTAGCAAAATACATAGGATCCAGGACGATATTTTCCGCCATGGTCTGTGTTACGCCCTTTTTCTTTCTTAATTCATATAGCCCCTCAGCATAGCCTTTGGTTCTTTCTGAGGTGGAAGGATCTTCAATGGTAATTCCTTCAATGTCTACGCCAAACTTTTCAGCATTGGTCTCAATTTCGCTTCTGTTTCCGACCAGTATCACTTCAGCTATTTTTTCCGCATGAATAATCTGAGCCGCTTTCAGATTTCTTTCCTCGTTACCTTCAGGAAGTACAATCTTTCTAAGGTCACTTTTTGCAAGCTCCTTCATCTTGGATACAAAATCCATAATATTCTCCTTTCAACTATAAATTATCTTATTAAACAACATACCTTATAATATAATACATCTTAATGACTGTCCTTTTCAAGTCGAAAGAGATAAAATGAAATAGAAATACAGTTAGGAGATTGACTTATGAAAACAGCTGCAATCATCTCAGAATACAATCCGTTTCACAAAGGACACGAATATCAGATCAGCGTAACAAGAGAAAAAGGCGAAGCCACGCATGTGATTGCACTGATGTCCGGTAATTTTGTCCAGCGCGGTCTCCCCTCCATCATCGATAAATATCGAAGAGCCGATATGGCCATTTTAGGCGGCGCAGACCTCGTTCTTGAGCTGCCTGCAGTATATGCGCTGTCCTCCGCGGAATTCTTTGCTGAAGGATCAGTCAGAATTCTCAATGCGCTGAACGGTGTGGAT
>DAMDIS010000002.1:2635-8022 GCA_032100885.1 Proteiniclasticum sp. | reverse complement strand
TCGGGTCCGAAGAAGGGAATCTGGATTCGCTCTATAGTCTTGCCCAGATTCTTGCAGATGAGCCTGATGATTTCAAGGAAGAGCTGAAAAATGAACTTTCAGAAGGCCAGTCCTATGCTAAAGCACGAAATCATGCACTGAAGAAACTCTATCCCCACCTGGATGTGGACTTCATTCAAAGTCCGAACAACATACTGGGGATAGAATACCTTAAAGCACTGATCCGGACGGATTCGAAAATTGCCCCTTTCACCCTCAAAAGAAAAGGAAAGGGCTACCATGATCTGGACCTTGTGGAAGAAGAGTTTGCTTCCGCCACAGCACTAAGACAGAGCATTCTTGAGGATGGCAGCATAAAGAATTTTATCCCTCACGACATCTACGAATACATTGAGAAGCTGAAAGATGAAAAGTATCCGTTCATGACACAGGAGAACTTTAAAGACCTCCTGCTTTATCGCCTGATCGCTGAAGAGGATTCACTGAGCAATATCCAGGAAGCCAGTGAAGGTCTTAATCACCGTATCATTTCCCATCTTTCTTCTCTAAAAAATAACGATGTGGAGACTTTTATTGATGCCATCAAGACAAAAAGATATGCGAGGACAAGGATTTCAAGAATACTTATACAGTTTCTCCTCTCTTTTGATCGTGAGCCCATCGATGTCTTAAGGAGAAAGACCCCGGAGGCAGTGAAAATCCTTGCTCTGAATGACAGAGGCAGAGAAATTCTGTCATCTCTCAGAAAAGACAGGGAGATAGATATCGTGCACAACTTCGGAAAAAGGACTGACGATTTCCAGAAAATCGATCAGAAAGCTTCCAGAATATACGCACTGAAGAATTATGCATATGACCCCAATTGGGATTTTACAGGATACAGAAACCGATGAAAGAAGCGTTCAGCAGTGGACGCTTTTACAATTTCTTAAAGACATGTCAACCTACACTTCACAAGTTCAGACTATATTATTAACCAAGAACTTTTGGTGTTCTGTACTCGGATTATTCTATGAGGAGGAATCAACATGAAAAAAGAAATGAAGAACGAAATGAAAGATGAAAATATGCCACGTGATGAGGATATTAAGGAACAGGATCAGAATAATGATGATGAATCACAGATGGATCCTCAGCCTATATACGACAATACAACCCATAAAGGTTACGGAAGACTGAAAGATAAAGTCGCCATCGTAACCGGAGGTGACAGCGGTATCGGCAGAGCCATTTCTGTCGCTTATGCCAAGGAAGGTGCCGATGTTGTCATCGTCTATTACGATTCAAATGATGACGCTGAAAAAACAAGAGAGATCATTGAATCCTATGGTGGAAGATGCATCCTGATGAATGGCGACCTCGGCAAAAGCAGCTTCTCTGAAGAGATTGTAGAAAAGACACTAAAAGAGTTCAAGAAAATCGACATCATCGTAAACAATGCCGCAGAGCAGCATCCTCAGGAATCTCTATTGGATATCACAGATGATCAGCTTGAGCGGACGTTTAGAACCAATATCTTCTCCATGTTCTATCTCGTTCGAACCGCTCTTCCACATTTAAAAGAAGGTTCAACCATAATAAACACGACATCCGTCACATCCTTCAGAGGAAATCCTGTACTTCTTGACTATTCATCAACCAAAGGCGCAATCAGCTCCTTCACCAGATCCCTTGCGATCAATCTGGCGGATAAAAGAATCCGAGTCAATCAGGTCTCCCCTGGTCCGATCTGGACTCCGCTCATTCCATCCACATTCAGTGGAGATGACGTGAAGAACTTCGGAAAGGATGTCCCTATGGGCAGACCCGGCCAGCCGGTTGAACTCGCAGAAGCGTATGTATTCCTCGCTTCAGACGGTTCCACCTATATGACCGGACAGACGCTCCACATCAATGGCGGAGATATCGTCAACTGTTAGCAATTTACAATGAGCAGCTGGATAGCTGCTCATTTTCTGTTCACAAGAAGGACTACCAATTTTTTCTCTGCTATATTATACTCAGATATATAACTCAAGGAGGAAGGTAAATATTATTACCATATAAAAAAATGAATTTTGATGAAGCCTACAACCAGCTGAACAGTTATCAGGAGGAGATTAAACTCCTCAGAGCAGATCTGAATAACAGAAGAAAAGAACTCAAGGAAAAAAGTGCGGAACTGAAAACAGACTTAAGAAAAATGACACAAGAAAAAAGAAATCTGGAGGCGATGAAAGGGTTTTCATTTGCCAGTCTTGCAGGAAAAATTTCCGGAAGATATCAGGAAAACTATGATCAGGCAAACGAAAAATATATTGCGGCAAAGAAAATCTATGACGAGCACGAGTCCGGTTTCAGTATGTTCAAACAGGAAATGGACCTCATCCACATTGAGATAGACGAACTAAAATCAAAACATGCTGCACTGAAGCACGAGGTTTACACAACCTATCCCGAAGGTCAGAAACTTTTTGCCGAAACCGAACGGAGAAAGAAGAGCCTCTTCGAAATCAGAAAAGAGGTCAAAGAAGCCATCGATGCCGTGGAAACCGTCATTACACTTTCAAGGGAAGCGAAGGAGAGTCTATCAGGTGCAAAAAGCTGGTCCACTTTCGACACCTTCTTTGGTGGTGGCATAGTTACCGATCTTGCCAAATACAGCAAAATCGATGAAGCCAATCAGCAGATCGCTAAGATCAGTGCGGCCACCGAAGTCATGCGCAAAGAACTGAAAGACATCGACATGTCCATCGAAAACAGAATGGAGTCCATCGGTGGTGGAGAAAAATTCTTTGATATCGCTTTTGACAATATTTTCAGCGACTGGAACATCCGAGGTAAAATCAGCTTAAACCTCAGCAGGCTTGAGGAGTTTATCGAAGAGCTCGTTGAAAGCAGTCTGAAGCTGCGTAAAAAGCTGAATGAAATCGACCGTGAACTTGCAAACCTATAAAAGCTGACAAAAACAGCACCTGACTTATCCATCCGGATTGGTCAGGTGCTGTTTATTCTGTCTTATCTGATACTTATAGATACTGAGTGATATATGGAATGACTTCATCGCATTCCATGTCAAGTGCGACTGAGAATTCGCCACTGACAAGGTTTAAAGCTGATTTGTATATCGCTTCGTCACTTGATGATAGCTTCTTCCCTTCCTTATGCTTTTCTCTCTTTTCATCTGCGAGAATCTTGATCAGCTTAAGCCACACTTCAGAATTTCCGGACTTCAGGAGTTCCCCATATTCTCTGTTGCGTTCTTTGCTGTCATCTATCCAGTCCAGATTTTCCTGCTCCAGCTGCTTCAGAAGAGCTTCAGCGGTTTCTTTTGAAATCACTTTTCTCATCCTGATCTCTTTGTTCATGATCGGGATCATGATAATCGACTCAGTCTCTTTGATGGGACTCAAAATATAATATTTGCGCTCCCTGTTTGTACCTTCATCATCACTTCGGATATCCGTGACTTTGCAGGCGCCAGTCAGACCATACATGACATAATCGTTAATTTCGAACATAATATTCCCTCCTTGATCGAAACATTAGGCTGCAGACCATATCACTATCCACGAAACAAAGTGCTTCTCAAGAGATTAGAGTGGACAAGTTTTTTATATCATTCACCAATCGAATTGTTATTATAAATATATTTTCTATTTTAGTGTTATCTCTCAACAATATTATTATATCAAATTTCTGGACAAAAATGAAGTTTTATATTTTCAGACATTTTTTTCTCAGCTGATTTCAAGACTCAGACACAGAAAAACCCATACAGGCATGTGTCCCTGCATAGGTTTCACCGTTTTTTCTTATGCTTTATCATTTGAAGAATTATTTCATCTCTCTTAATTCTTTGATGTTATCTTTGATGGTACTTGATGTCTCATTGAAACTCTTGTTGTATTCCTGAACAAAACCTTCGAAAAGATTTTTGAAGTTCATCATCATCTGCTGATTTCTTTCTTTGATTTCAGTATCAAGGTCCGACAGCAGTGAATCTGCATAGTCTCTTGCTGAAAGCTTTACGAGTTTTGCTTCTGTCTGTGCTTTATTGATGATTTCCTGAGCTTTCAGATTTGCTTCCTTTACGATGTCGTGGTTATCCACTTTTTCTCTCATCATACGATCCACTTCAGCTTTTGTTCTGTCATATTCTGTCTTGGCTTCTGTCAGAATACGATCCTTCTCGCCCAGTACCCATTGCGCAGTCCTTAAATCTTCAGGTATTGCCTGAACAATCTCATCCAGAATATTGGCAACCTCTTCTTTGTCCACGAGAACTTTTTTTGAAAATGGCATCTTTGATCCATCATCAATAATTTCCTGCAGCACTTCCACAAGACCAGTAATTTCGATTCTTCTTGATGTCACTTCATAATTTTCTTTCATTCAATTACCCCTCCATCGATTCCGACTTTTTTAAAACGTCCTGTATAATTTCTTCCGGTACAAAGCTCCTGATATCGCCATGGAAATGAAGAATCTCTCTTACGGAAGATGAGCTGATATATGAGTACTCGGTACTGGCCATCATCAGTATGGTCTCCACACGATCGTCAGACAGTTTCCGGTTCATATGCGACATCTGAAGTTCGTAATCAAAATCCAGTCCGACTCTTAGGCCTTTGATGATAATCTTAGCATCTACTGTTTTCATGAAATCAACAAGCAATCCCTGAAAACTCACTACCTCAATATTATCATACTTTTCCACCAATTTGCGGATCATTGCAACTCTTTCTTCTATTGAAAACAAACCTTTCTTTTCAACATTGCAAAGAACTGCAACCACAAGTTTATCGAATACCTTTGCTGAACGTTTGATGATATCCATATGACCCAAAGTAATCGGATCGAAGCTACCGGGATAAACAGCAATTTTCATAAGTTACTCCTCAATCTTCAGCTGATAAAAACCAAGTATGGTTTTACCGTACTTTCTTTCATCAACAAGTTCATATTTTTCAGTAGGTCTGTAAATGGGTTCGTCGTGGTCGTATTTTGATACGATCACTCCATTTTCTGTCAGCAGGTCATTCTCTCCGATGAGCAGAACTGACTCTTCCACCATATTGTTCAGATAAGGCGGGTCTACGAATATTATATCGAACTTTTCTCCTTTAGACCCTAAACTTTTTATGAATTCATACGAATCACGATGATATGCGGATGAAATCTCTTTAAATCCCAGAATTTCGATGTTCTCGACAAGGATATCATAGGTTTCTCTGAACTTCTCGAGAAAAACAACTTCCCTGGCACCTCTGCTGGCGCATTCAAGCCCCAGACTCCCTGTGCCTGAAAACATGTCAAGAACTCTGGCTCCATAGATCTTATGACTGATGATATTGAACATGGAGACCTTTACCCGATCCAGAGTCGGTCTGGTTGCTCTAAGTTCT
>DAMDIS010000002.1:0-2625 GCA_032100885.1 Proteiniclasticum sp. | reverse complement strand
CATTCTTTGGAGAAAGAATTTTTCTTCCTTTTGCTGTACCTGATATGATTCTCATGGCTGATAACTCCTCTAATTGAGACAGATAAAATTCATGCTTTTCGATATTTTATCCAAAAACTCTTTTTTCATTTTCATTTCATTCGGATCCTTGCTGTTATACACGATACCCGCATAACGGTTGGCTCTGAGAAACAGCTCATAGTCTGATGCAAGGTCTGAGAGCATAAGCCCCGAATGACCGCTCTGATGAACGCCAAACAGCTGCCCCGTTCCTCTTTGCTTCAGGTCCTCTTCTGCGATGAAGAATCCGTCGTTGCTCTTCACCATAATCTCAAGCCTTTCTCGTGTGGTCTGGCTTCTGATGTTTGCCACCATGATGCAGTAGGACTGATACTCCCCTCTGCCCACTCGTCCTCTCAGCTGGTGCAGCTGTGCAAGGCCGAATCTCTCCGCATTTTCGATGACCATCATACTGGCATTGGGTACATTCACGCCCACTTCAATTACCGTTGTGGCGATGAGCACCTGTATTTCACCTTCTTTGAAGGAATCCATAACAGCTGTTTTTTCCTTTGAAGACATTTTACCATGTAAATACCCCATACGTATACCTTTTAGGGGTCCCTTAGAAAGCTCTTCGTAGAGCCCTGTTACTGAATTGAGTTCTCCGTCTTCATCAAGGTCGATGAGCGGTGTTACGATATAAGCCTGTCTACCTTTATTGACTTCTTCTATTACTTTACTATAGCATGCTTTTCTCTTTGTTTCATCCAGAAGAATCGTTCTGATTTCTTTCCTGCCCACAGGAAGTTCATCAATGACAGATAGGTCCAGATCTGAATAGATCGTCAGCGCCATTGTCCGTGGAATCGGTGTTGCACTCATGACAAGAACCTCTGCAGTCTTGCTTTTATTCACGAGTTTCGCTCTCTGATTTACCCCGAATCGATGCTGCTCATCGGTAATGATCATGCCAAGTCTGGAGAAGTTCACTTTTTCCTCAATGAGGGCATGGGTTCCGACCATAAGCAGAGGCTTCCCTTTTTCCAGTTCCTTTGCAATCTGATCTCGTTCGGATTTTTTCGAAGAACCCGTCAGAAGTCTTACTTCAACACCCATAGGGCTAAGCAGCCGCTTTGCTTCTTCAAAATGCTGCCTTGCTAGAATCTCAGTAGGTGCCATCAGTGCGCCCTGATAGCCATTTTCGATGACATTGAAAAGCGCAACCAGTGCTACTATTGTTTTTCCAGAACCCACATCTCCCTGCAGAAGCCTGTTCATAGGGAAACGGTTCTTCTGATCCTTCAATATCTCTCTGATGACACGATTCTGCGCACCGGTCATCTCAAAGGGAATTCTGTTCTTCAGCTCAGTAAGTCTCGGACTCATTTTAAACATGATTCCTTCCTCGCTGGAAAGTCTTATGCTTTTTGAAAGCATGATTTTCATGGAGTAGGAAAACATCTCCTGGAATTTCATTCTTTTGAGCGACTCACCCAGTCTGTCTCTATTCTGAGGAAAGTGAAGGTTTCTGACTGCCTCGTCCAGAGAAACGAGCTCCTCTTCCTTCAGAATATCAGGGGGGAAATTCTCATTGATGATCACTTTGTCGAGAATCTGCCTGACCAGTTTTTTGAGAAGCGTACCTGTCACTTTCCCTTCTGAAGGATATACAGGAACAATTTCCTCCAGGTCTTTATTGAGAACAGGATTGATGCATTCGATATTTTTCCCTTTTCTGGTAAATTTGCCGCTTAGCATATAGGTTTCACCGATAGTATAATTGCTCGTTACATAAGGCATGTTGAAAAACATGGCTTTAACCTGTCCGAACTGTGTGGAAAAATATATTGTGGACATGCTTTTTCCCGTTCTTGTCCGAAACGGTCTGGTGATTTTTACCGGTACTGCTTCGAGTCTGATTTTATCCATCCCGTTGAAATACATCTCATCGGCTTCCTGGTACTGGTCATATGCACGAGGAAAATAAAGGAGAAGATCAAGAAGTGTGATTATACCCATGTTCTCCAGCTGCTCTTTGGTTTTCTGTCCAACTCCCTTAATCGTTCCTACAGAATCATTTATATCCATAAAATCCTCCTAAAAAAAGAAGGCCGAAGCCTTCTCCATTTCTATTCCACTGCAATGATAAAGTAGTAAAGAGGCTGTCTGCCTGCAACACTCATGACATCAAGATCTTCGTATTTCTCTTCAAGAAGTGCTGTAAGCTCATTGAACTCTTCTTCATTGACATCTTCCCCATAGAACAAGGTAATGGATGAACTTTCATCATCTACCATGAGTTCGATCAGTTCTTCCACAAGAGGATAAAGTTCTCTCTTGACAACCTTGATCTTGCTCTCCAGAAGTCCCAGGAAATCGCCCTGCTTAACTTCTTTCCCTTCGATTTCTGTATCTCTGACTGCATAGGTCACGGATCCGGACTTAACCGTCTCAAGACTCGCCATCAGATTTTCGCAATTGGCTTCAACATCCAGTTCAGGAATAAACGCTGTCAGAGCCGCAACTCCCTGAGGGATTGTTTTTGTCGGAATGACATAGACGTCTTTATCCGATATATCCTTTGCCTGGTTGGCTGCCATAATGATGTTCTTGTTGTTCGGA
>DAMDIS010000001.1:61983-63424 GCA_032100885.1 Proteiniclasticum sp. | reverse complement strand
CGATGAAGGAATTGAAGGCGGACATTTTGTTCTGGATGAAACCGGAAAACCCTATGTGGCTGCAGTATGGCCTGGAAAAGTTCATTTCCCCGATTTTCTTCAGGAAAAGACCAGAAAGTGGTTCGGGGACAAATACAAGTTCCTGACGGACCTTGGCATAGAAGGGGTCTGGAACGATATGAACGAACCCGCCATCTTCTATGATGAAATCTCTCTTCAGGAAGGCATCGATGCGGCCATTGCGGCAAAAGGGGAAAACCTTGGGGTACTTCCGTTCTTTGCCTTAAGAGACAAGTTCCAGAATATCGGGAACAAGAACGAGTACTATCAGAGGTTCTACCACGAAATTGACGGAAAAAAATTCACCAACGAAGAAGTGCATAACCTGTACGGCTACAATATGACCGTATCCGCATCAGAAGGGCTGAAGAAGCATCTGGGCAAGAGACATGTGCTCATCTCAAGAGCTTCCTCCATCGGCATGCACAGATACAGCGGGATCTGGACTGGAGACAACAGTTCATGGTGGAGCCATCTGGAGCTTAATGTGAAAATGCTTCCTTCTCTCAATATGTCCGGCTTCTACTATGTAGGTGCGGATACTGGGGGATTCGGCGGAAATGCCAGCGGAGAACTCCTCACCAGATGGATGCAGCTCTCCATATTCACTCCGCTTCTGAGAAATCACTCAGCCATCGGATGTGCCTTCCAGGAACCTTACTCCTTTGGTGACAAGGTGACAGGATACAACAGAGAACTCATCAAAGCAAGATATATGCTTCTTCCTTATCTGTATTCAGAAATGCTGAAAGCCCATGAGGACGGAGGCATGATGTTCATTCCACTGAGCTTCGAGTTCTTCGGAAATGAAGCGCTGATCGCGGAAGACCAGATCCTGTTTGGTGAAGAGCTCATGCTCTCTCCGGTTGTAAAGTCAAATGCCAAAGGCAGACATGTCTATCTTCCGGAAGAAATGGCCCTTGTGGACTTCAGCCGTGAAAAGGTCATGATGAAGATCATGAAGGACGGCGTTCAGTATCTTCCATATGAACTGGATGATCTGAAGTTCTTCCTGAGAAGAAACAGAATCATGCCTTATGTTATGCCTGGTTCAAGTGTAAAAGATCTGGATATGACGGAAATTCAGATCTTAGGTTTTGTGGATACGGAAGCCAGCTATACGCTTTATGATGATGACGGCGAAAGCTATGACTATGAAGAAGGCAGATTAAGCAGAACGAAATTTTATGTCAGAGTCCTTGACGACAAAAGCCTTGATGTCAGGGTCGAAAGCAGTCATCCTTCAATCCGCAGAGTGTTCTTTACGATCATGAGCGGTGACGGGGAAATATTAAAGAAGGAGGTGGAGGTGTAGGATCAGGAAATCCTGATTCTATCCCAATCACATGAAGAAAAGATCAAGTGGAATACTCATGCACAT
>DAMDIS010000001.1:40626-61973 GCA_032100885.1 Proteiniclasticum sp. | reverse complement strand
GGGCCATACGGCATCGGAGACTTCGGTAAAAGTGCATACGACTTTGTGGATTTTCTGGATCGTGCAAAGCAGAAAGAATGGCAGATCCTTCCCCTTGGGATAACCGGATATGGTGATTCACCCTATCAGAACTTTTCCGCTTTTGCCGGAAACCCCTACTTCATCGATCTTACCGAGTTTCTTGAACAGGGTTACCTGGAAAAAGAGGAGCTTGTGATTCTGCCTCTTGGAGACGACCCTGAAAAAGTCGATTACGGCATTCTCTACAAGAATAAAATGGAGCTTTTAAGAAGAGCCCATAAAAGAGCCATCAGAACCATCGGACCTGAGCTGAAAACCTTCTATGAAAAAGAGAAGAACTGGCTGAGGGACTATGCACTCTTTATGGCACTGAAAGCTGAGCATAAAGGCGTTTCCTGGCTGAAATGGCCGGATGAGTACAAGGACATCCGATCGGACAAGGTCCTGGAGTTTGAAAAAAATCATGAGAAGGAAATGTTCTTCCATGTATTTATTCAGTACTACTTCTTCAAGCAGTGGAGAAAGCTGAAGAACTATGCCAATGACAAGAACATCAGAATCATCGGAGATATTCCGATCTATGTGGCCGAAGACAGCTCAGACATCTGGGGAAACCGTGAGATTTTCAAAGTGGACAGAAACTTCGTGCCCATAACCGTTGCCGGCTGTCCGCCTGATGCGTTCTCGCTGACAGGTCAGCTGTGGGGAAATCCCATCTACAACTGGGAAGCCATGGAAAAAGACGGCTACAAGTGGTGGATCAAGAGAATAAAAGCCAGCTTTGAAATCTATGATGTGGTGAGAATCGATCATTTCAGAGGCTTTGAAGCTTTCTGGGAAATCAAGAACGGTGCTGAAAACGCAGTAATCGGCAAGTGGACAAAAGGACCGAACATGAAACTCTTTGATAAAGTGAAAGAGGAGCTCGGAGACCTTGACATCATCGCAGAAGACCTTGGTTTCCTCACAGAAGAGGTCCATGAGCTGATTGAAAACACAGGATACCCTGGAATGAAAGTCCTTCAGTTCGCATTTGACCCCAGAGAAGAATCGGACTATCTGCCCCACACCTATCAGAGAAACTGTGTGGTATACACGGGAACCCATGACAATGAAACCATAATGGGCTGGGTGAAGAACGTCAATGCTGAAGACCTCATCTTCGCAGGGAAGTACCTTAAGCTCAGCTTTGAAGAAGGCCTGAACTGGGGATTCATCCGTGGAGCGTTCAGCTCGGTGGCGGATCTTTGCATCATACCGATGCAGGACTTCCTGGGGCTTGGTGAAGAGGCGAGAATGAATACGCCTTCCACACTGGGCGACAACTGGATCTGGAGAATGAGAGAAGATGCACTGACCGACGTATTGGCAGCGAAAATCGCTAAACTGACTAAAATGTACGGGAGATAAATGACATGATGAACAAAGAAATGATGACTTTAAGAATGAATGGCTATGCCATGACAACCTACGGGAGAAACCTGAAGAATCTGAGCGAAAAAGAGAAATACACTGTTTTCGCCAAAGCGCTGATGGAAGACATCCTGCCTAAGTGGCAGGCTTCAGAAGAGAAGTTTGAAGGAAAGAAGAAGGCTTACTACCTTTCAGCCGAGTTTCTTATGGGACGTGCCCTGTCAAACAATCTCATCAACATGGGCACCTTGAAGGAAATGAAGGAAATGCTTTCCTCCATGGGCATAGACTACAATGCCATCGAAGAGGCAGAAAGCGATGCAGGTCTTGGAAACGGCGGTCTGGGAAGACTGGCGGCATGTTTCCTTGATTCGGCGGCGACTTTAAACTATTCGCTAACCGGTTACGGAATAAGGTACAACTATGGCATCTTCGAGCAGAAGTTTGCCAACGGTTATCAGGTGGAAGAAGGAGACAACTGGCTTGAGCACGGAGATTCCTGGTCCATCAGAAGACAGGATGAGAAGGTCAAGGTTGATTTCAAGGATCAGAGCGTATACGCTGTGCCTTACGACACACCGATCATCGGTTACGGCGGAGAGACCATAAACACCCTAAGACTCTGGCAGTCAGAAGCGATCAATCCGTTCCACTTCTCTGCCTTCAACGATCAGAAGTATGACAAGTCCGTCAAGGAAATGAACGACGCGGCAAATATTTCAAAAGTGCTCTATCCGAACGATTCACTTGAAAAGGGTAAGATCCTGAGACTGAAGCAGCAGTACTTCTTTGTATCTGCATCTCTTCAGGATATGGTGAGAGAATACAAGAAGACCCACAAAGACTTCAAGCAGTTTTCAAAGCTTCACGCAGTGCAGCTCAACGATACACATCCGGCGGTGGCCATACCTGAGCTGATCAGACTTCTCGACAGGGAAGGTGTTTCCTTCAAGAAAGCTCTGCAGATCGCCATCGACACATTTGCCTACACAAACCACACCATCCTTAAGGAAGCGCTTGAGCAGTGGTCAGTGAAGCTCTACAAGAAAATCCTTCCTGATGTCTACAAGGTCATCGTGAAGATCGACAATCTGCTTCGCAAGGAACTTGTTGCTAAGGGACTGCCGACAGACGAAATCGGAGAATTCGAGATCATCCATGAAGGAAACATCAGAATGGCATGGCTTTCCATATACGGAACACATTCCACAAACGGTGTGGCAAGGCTTCATACAGACATTCTGAAAGAAACTGAGCTCTCTGAATGGTATCAGCTGTTCCCTGAAAGATTCAACAACAAGACAAACGGAATCACTCAGAGAAGATGGCTGCTTGAATCCAATCCGAAGCTTTCGGCGTTCATTACGGAGCTTCTGGGCAGCGACAGCTGGATCACAAATCTTGATGATCTTTCAAAGCTCAAGAAATATGCTTCTGATGACGAGATCATCAAGAGATTCATGAACATCAAGATGGAGAAGAAGCTTGAACTGAAGGCATACATCAAAAACAAGGAAGGTATCGAGATCGATGAAAACTCCATCTTTGACATCCAGATCAAGAGACTTCATGAGTACAAGAGACAGCTTCTGAATGCCTTCCATATCCTTTACCTCTACAACAGACTGAAAGAGGACAAGGATTTTAAGATGGAGCCAAGGACATTCATCTTCGGTGCAAAGGCTGCGCCAGGATATGTGAGAGCCAAGGCCATCATCAAGTTCATCAACGAAATAGGCAACATGGTCAACAATGATGAAACCATCAACGGAAAACTCAAGGTTGTCTTTGTGGAAAACTACGGCGTTTCCTATGCACAGAAACTCTTCCCGGCTGCAGACATCTCTGAGCAGATTTCCACAGCAGGTAAGGAAGCTTCAGGTACAGGAAACATGAAGTTCATGCTAAACGGCGCACCGACTATTGGAACCTTTGATGGCGCTAATGTTGAAATCGTCGAAGAAGCAGGACTTGACAACAACTACATCTTCGGACTGACTGTAGAAGAAATTGAAGAGCTTAAGGGCGAATACAATCCGAAGAAGGAACTGGAGAACAATCCAAGACTGAAGAAAGTGGTGGACTCCCTCATCGACGGCACCTTTGCCATCGATACAAAGGAGATGTTCACAGAGCTTCACGATTCCATCTTAAAGGGTGCTTCATGGCATGATCCGGACAACTACTTCATCGTAAGAGATTTCGAAGGATACAGAGAAGCTCAGGAAAGAGTCAGCGAAGACTTCAAAAATCAGCTTGAGTTCTACAGAAAAGGATTCATCAACATGGCTTCGGCCGGGAAGTTCTCATCAGACCGAACCATCTATGAGTATGCAACCGAAATCTGGGACATCCCGAGCATCACAGACGGTGATGAACAGGAGATGGCCGTTTAAGAAAAAGTCACAGAAAGTGGAGGGCTGCCGAAATGAGGCAGACCCTTTGGTAATCAAGGGATATGGCGAACTGAATTTATGCAATGCAAACGCTAGCATTAATTAATCGCCATATTTACCACTTTTTTACATTTTTAACTAGCTTTTTAGCCAATCAAGCTGTATAATTAAAGAGTAAAGCGTTTTCATTTGCGTTTTAGTGCAAGCGTATGCATCATAACTGAACTGCTTTGTCCATTCTGGCAGAACAGGTTACGAGAATTACCTTTCGATTAAGCTCAGAAGTAAACGGTTACGATTTGATTCAATACATAAAAAACAATAAAATGTATTAGGAGGATAAAAAATGAAGAAAATCACTAGTCTTGTACTTGCACTGATGATGACACTTACAGTTGCTGCATGTGGGGCCAAGGACGAAACACCAGAAACACCAGGAGAGACTCCTGTAGAAACACCAGGTGAAGAGCCAGGAGAAGAACCTGCAGAAGGCGGATTAACAGGTGAGATCACTGTTCAGGTTGAAGAAGGATGGAAGCCATACTATGACGCTGCTGTTGAAAGATTTGTTGAAGCCAACCCAGACGCAGCAGTTGAACTGATTGTTACTGGATCATTCGATATGCTGGATATCCTTGACAGCACAGACCCATCAAACGAAGATATAGCAGACGTATTCTCTATCCCAGCGGATAGAATCTACGGACTTAACGATAATGAAGCTCTAGCGCCAATGGATGCTATGGCAATCGCAGATAAGGTTGGAGGATTTGACAACTATGACGCAGGTCTAGGCGGAAACTTCAACATCGATGGAGATTATCTTGCATTCCCAATGAACATCGAAACACTGATCGCCTATGCAAACACAGCTAACGCTGAAGCTGCTGGAATCGATCTGACAAAATCAGTTGAAATGAATGACGCTGGTCTTGATGTTCTTATCCCAATGTTTGACGCATGGTTTGGTGTAGCAGTACTTAACTCTGCAGACATCGATCTTCTTGCAAAAGCTGATGACGGAACACTTACATCAGACTTCACAGCTGAATGGGCAGACCTTCCAGCTGAAAAGCAGGCTGCTGTAACTGCTGTATACGAATACTGGAAGAAGACACAGGATGCAGGCGTACCAATGTGGGATGCTGAAGCAGCCTGGGGTCATATGGACACAGAATTCACAACTGGCGGATCCGCTGCACTTAGAATTTCCGGACCATGGGATGCAGGCGCATTCTCAGGACAGGCTGGAGACGGCGCTGATCTTGAAATCATGCCAATCGGATCAATCACTGTTGCAGGACAGCCACTTAAGCACTGGAAGGGTGGATGGGGAATTGCCATCAACTCAAGAAACGAAGGCGACGATGAAAAGATGGCTCTTGCTGAAGCATTTATCGCAGAGCTTATGAACACAGAGCACGCTGTAGAATTCTTCAAGAATACTGGAAAGATCATGGAAAACGTACCAGCTGATGTATACCTGAGCTCAGATCTTACAGATGCAGACAAGGCGATCATCGAAAACGTACTTGCTTCTTATGCAGATGCTCCAGCTAGACCACTGTTCACAGAATGGGGTTCAGTATGGGATACATGGAAGAATTCAGTACTATCTTGGTCATCAGTTAAGCCAGCTGATGCTGAGGCAGCTTACAAGGAAATCAAAGCAGCATTCGATGCGATGATGCTTAACTACTAGAATAAACAATAGTTATACTTTAGAGAGGCTACGGCCTCTCTTTTGTATCACTATAGATATTTTTCAGTTATAATATTATATAGATACAAAGAATTGATCTTAAATACAAAAGAAAAGTGTCAGAAAACGAAATTATGATGATACGCAGAAAGGATAATCCATGAACAGCTATACAAAATTTCCTAAAAGGCAGCTCTACATCATACTCATAGCCGTAGCATTTGTCATCTTCATCAGCTCACTGGATGTTCTTATGAGAGTCAAGGACAGTCAGCTGTTTGAGATCTGGCGGGCGGAGATTCAAAGATCAGGTGCATTTCCTGAGGGATTCGATCCGACTTTCGATGATTATGCCGGTGCTGAAATGTTTCGTTATCTGTTTAAGATTGCCATACCCATGGGATTCGGCCTTTTGACTTATTTGACCTATATCAAGCTCAGGCTGAACCGTATATTTGTTTTTATCTGGAGCGTGCTGCTTGTGGGCGGAATGGCTTATACATTCTTTGAACTGAATTTTGGATCTGTATTCTACTATCTTGTGATAGCAGGATATCTGGTTTTGATTATTACTGTCCTTTCTCTGAATGGAGAAATTGGCAGTAATAAAAATGTGTAAAGGTGGGAGAGATCGTGGCGAAATACAGCAAAGTCCTTTATGACTATATCGGACGAGAATATGAAAGAAAAAATCTGTATCTCAAGGAAGTCGCCTTATTGCAAGATAAGATTGGACAAGCTTCTCCAAAAGAGAAGGAGACCTTGAAAAGTCAGCTGAAAGAATTGATAAGTAAGAAAGACAAGCACCCATATCTTCTTAAACTCAAGGAGTATGAGGCGAATGAAAAGAGATTCCTGGATGAGGTGAAAACCAAGTCAAAAACCTTCGAAGAGTCACTGGACAAGTCACTTTCGGGTGATGTGAAGAAGCTGGAGAAGAGACTTTTCGAAAGCGGACTGAAAGAGGAGTTCTACAAGTATTATGTGGAACTTTCCTATGATGCCGAGTACCATTTCAAGGAAGCGATTATCGACATGAAGCTTCTGCCCAGCATCGTGCATAACATCAAGCGTCTTGAACAGGAACTTCAGAATGCCATAAACCTGAGACCTGAGGGAGACAAGGCAGAGATCAGTCAGGAAATCGCAAGATTCAAAGCGGAGAAGAAGGCAATCCTTGACAAGAGAACCGAAGAACTGAAAGAGAAGAGAAAAGACGGTCTCATTTCGGAAAAGGCCATGAAAAACGGCATGAAGGAAATCAGGAAGAACTACAAGTATGCCGTCAGGGTCAAGGAATATGAAGATCCGGACAAAATGAAGAAAGAACTGATCAAGAGCAAAAGATATGAGCTCAAAGACTACATCAGAGTGAATGAAAGAGTTGCAAATGCCGACATCGCAGATGCAAGACGAAACACACCGATAGAAGTCATGAAGACAAAGCCCGTGAATACGATGATCGGTCTTCTGTTCCCCGGTGTGGGGCAGCTTCTGAACAGGCAGCCTGTGAAGGCGGCGCTCTTCTTCATCGGACTCATTTTCATCTATGCCATCGCCATTCCTTATGCCCTCGGGTACGGAAACTACCAGGGTGAAGGTATCGCAGGACTCATCAGTCTTGCTGAAGGCGGAAGAAGAATCGATAAATCCCTCATTTTTATGATTGAAGGCGTTGTGGCCATGATCCTTCTGCTCTTTGCAGCGGGTATCTACATTGCAAACTACAAGGACGTCAGGAATGTGGAACTTGGAGAGATCAGAGGAATACGAGGCAAGAACTGGTTTGAGACGACTCAGGTTATCGAAGAGGACGGATTCCCGTATCTTGTTTCCATACCGGCACTCATCGTCATCTCCTTCATCGTACTGGTACCGATCTTTACCGCGATACTTCTTTCCTTCACGGGGATGGATCCGAGAAATCAGTCCAAATTCCCATGGGTAGGGATACAGAACTATAAACTCATCGCACTGGGAGAGGGTCTTGCAGGATCCGTATTCTGGCAGATTCTTGCATGGACAGTCATCTGGACACTGACCGCAACAACCCTTGCAATCGTCATCGGATTCGGTCTGGCCATGCTGGCAAACAATCCGAGAATCAAGGGTAAAGGTTTCTTCAGAATGGTCTATCTTCTTCCTTGGGCAGTGCCTGCGTTCATCACCATCATGTTCTTCAGTATCATGTTCAGTAATACCGGAGCGCTGACGCAGATCATCAACAATGTCTTCGGGGTTGTGATCGACTTCAAGAACGATACGTTCTGGAGCAGATTCATCCTTGTCATGATGCAGGGGTGGCTGGGAAGTTCCTATGTATTCCTTCTCTCGACAGGTGTGCTTCAGGCGATTCCTGATGACCTGTATGAGGCAGCGGATATCGACGGAGCAAACAGCTGGCAGAAGATCAGAAAGATCACGCTGCCCATGGTACTATTCCAGACAGCGCCGCTTCTGGTCAATCAGTACACCTTCAACTTCAACAACTTCTCCATCATCTATCTCTTCAACGGTGGTGGACCGTTTAATCCGACGAAATACGGAAACCTCGCAGGTTCCACGGACATCCTGATTTCCTACATCTACAAGCTCACCATGGATAATCAGTATCAGGCCATAGGTGCCGCGATCTCCATCGTGATCTCACTGGGACTCATGATCTTCGCATTTGTCGGCTACAAGAATTCAAAGGCATTCAAGGAGGAGAGATTATAATGAAATTCTTCAGAAAAAAACAGGAGCTGTATCTTTCCGACAGACAGCCTCTGACCCTTGTGGGTACAATCATGCTGGGCATAAGCTACCTGATTCTTGCCGCATGGGCATTCATCATCATATGGCCACTGACACAGATGGTCATCTCCGCATTCAACGGCAATCAGGACAAATACATCAGAATGAACAGGATCAGCGATCCGAGCTATACATTCTCCTTCAAGCACTTCCAGTTCCTTTTTGAGGATACGTTGTATCTGACCTGGGTCAAAAATACCATCATCATTGCGGTGGCAACCGCTGTCCTGACCATCATCATCGTATCCTTTACAGGATATGCCTACTCAAGATTCAGATTCAAGGGCAGAAAGGCAAGCCTTATGACCATCATGCTGATCCAGACCATTCCTACTTTTGCAGGAATCACAGCATTCTACACTCTGCATTCCATCGTCTCATCAGTCGCGCCGTTCTTTACAAGGCAGATGATGCTCATCCTCATCTATGCAGGCGGAGGCATCGCGGCCAATACCTTTATCCTTAAGGGATATATGGATTCCATCTCCACGGAGCTGGATGATGCGGCCAAGATCGACGGATGCTCGAACATGCAGGTCTACAGGCTCATCATCATGCCGATTGTCAGACCGATGCTTTCAATCATCGCCCTATGGTCCTTCATCGGACCTTTCATGGACTATCTGGTTCCTAGGGTTCTACTCACAAACCCGAACCAGTACACGCTGGCACAGGGTCTGTATACACTCATGAACAACAGGGAAACACTAAACCAGCCTGCGTTTGCAGCCGGGGGTCTATTGACTGCAGTACCGATCGTCATCCTGTTTGCAGTACTTCAGAAGCAGCTGATCTCAGGACTCGCCCAGGGCTCAGTCAAGGGCTAAAGAAAAACTAAAGTGGAGGGAGAATCAAATGAAAGTAACATTAAAGAATATCGGAAAAAAATATGAAGGCCGAGAAGAGTTCACCATCAGAAACATCGACCTGGAAATAGAAGACAAGGACTTCTGCGTCATCCTCGGCCCATCAGGCTGCGGAAAGACTACACTTCTTCGAATGATTGCAGGACTCAATTCCATCACAGAGGGAGATCTTCTCTTCAACGACAAGAGAATGAACAAGGTGCCATCCAAGGACAGAGACATCGCCATGGTTTTCCAGAGCTATGCCCTCTATCCCCATATGACCGTCTACGACAATATGGCCTTCTCTCTTGCCATGAGAAAAGAAAGAAAGAGTGTCATCGATGAAAATGTGAGAGAAGCTGCTGAGCTTCTTCAGATCACAAACTATCTTCACTCCAAGCCTTCAGACATCTCAGGCGGACAGAGACAAAGAGTTGCTCTTGGACGTGCCATGGTCAGAAAGCCAAGGGTATTCCTTATGGATGAGCCCCTTTCCAACCTTGATGCGAAGCTGAGAGAACACATGAGAGTGGAGCTTGTCAGGCTTCATAAGGCACTAGGGACAACTTCCATCTACGTCACCCATGACCAGACGGAAGCCATGACCATGGCCACTAAGATCGTTCTCATGAACGAAGGAAAAATTCAGCAGGCAGGTATGCCTGAGGAATTCTACAATAAGCCTGCAAATCTTTTTGTCGCAAGATTTATCGGTTCACCTACCATGAATGTCTTCGAAGGAAGCATCAAGGACGGTTCATTTGTATCCGACGACGGACTCATCAAAGCCTCTCCATCTGAAGCAGACCGAAAGGCTGTGGAAGCGTTTGAAGGAAAAGCGGTATCTGTAGGGATCCGTTCAGAAAGATTCCTGACAGAAGCTTCAGACGAGAATGTGGAAGTGGACATCGATGTCATCGAAATGCTCGGCAAGGAAAAGATTCTGTATACACAGCTTTCCTCAGGCAAAGAGGTGATCATCTCCGTACCGGGACAGTTAAGCTTTAAAGAGAACACCAGACAGAAATTCGGACTCGATCAGGGATCACTGCATTTCTTCGATACAGAAACAGGCATGAGAATCAACAATTAGAGACAGACAGAATTGGAAGGAGGAAGCGATCCTTGATGAAATCAGGACAGACAACAGTCAAAGATGTGGCCCTAAAGGCTAATGTATCGCCATCGACGGTATCAAGGGTGATTTCCAATCACCCGAAGATCAGCGAAGAGACAAGGGTCAGAGTGTTAAAGGTGATGGAGGAGCTGGGCTACTATCCCAATGCCATTGCCAGGTCTTTAGCTTCGAGAAAAACAGGTACTGTAGGTGTGATTCTGCCAAACAGGTCACAGGACTTACTTCTTAATCCTTTCTTCCCGGAGGCCTTAAGAGGAATACTCAAAGGAGCAGCAGCAGCTTCCTATGATGTACTCCTTTCCAGCAGTACCGAAAATAAAAGTGAACTGGAAATTGTCAAAACCTTTATCCGGAGTTCAAAAGTGGATGGTATCATCCTCATGAGTTCCAAAGTGGATGACGAAACCCAGGAATATCTGTCCGGTATCGATTTTCCTTTCTCCCTGATAGGATCACCCTACAACAACAAAGAGAAGGTCAATCATGTGGACAACGACAACTATATGGCTGCCTATGAACTGACCACCTATCTCAGCATGATCGGCAGAAAGAGAATTGCCCTCATCGCCGGTGAAGTGGGCCAGATGGTGACCATGAAAAGAATAGAAGGGTACAAGAAAGCCCTTATGGAGAGCAATCTGCCTTATGATGAGAAGCTTCTCTTTACCGGAAAGTTTGATGAGGAAACGGGCTACACCTATGGTGTGGCGATTCTCAATCTTGATCCGATGCCCGACGCCATCATCATCACAGATGATCTCATCGCCTTCGGCGCCACCAAGGTGTTCAAGGGTGCAGGGATTGCCATTCCGGGTGATATGGCCATTGCAAGCTTCAACAACAGTATTCTTTCCCGTTACTCCGATATCCCTCTGACCAGCGTTGAGATCAATTCCTTCGATCTCGGCTACTGCTCGGTGGATCTTCTGGTCAAAGCGATCAATGACGGGGTCAAGGGCAAAAAACTGATCATTCCTTATGACATCATCAAGAGGCAGTCAACTGAGGGAGAGATTTAGACAAGAAACCATAAGGTGCTGTAGTTTGACTATGGCGCCTTTTTTCTTAAGAAAACCTGCTGAAAGATTTACGATTCCTTATGAAGGAGGAAAAAATATGATCAATATCCATGCACTTCACCACCAGACAACCATTCCCTATGCCTACGCCAAGGATACCAATACGCTCTATGTAAGAGTCCGCACGGCAAGGCACGATGTGAGCGAAATCAGAGTATTTTACAGAGACCGGTATCTTCGAAAGAAGATCTACAAGATCAGAACCCTCAAGAATTCATACAGGGATAATCTTTACGACTATTATGACGGACTTCTGGATCTCAAGCGTAACAGATACGAGTATTATTTCGTCTTAAGAGACAATGACGGAAAAATCTGGTACATGGACGAGAGAGGCGCCTGGAGAAAGAAGCCCAGGGTGCTCAGGCCCTATGTCTATCCCTACATCGCTGCTGATGATGTTTATGAGGGGGAAAACTGGCTGAAGGAATCCATCTGCTATCAGATCTTCCCTGACCGTTTCCACCGGGCTGAGGACGCCGATGTCATCATCGACGAGAAGTGCGAGCTGACCCCCTGGGGACAGACCCCAAGGCACAGGAGCTTCTTCGGCGGAAACATCAAGGGCATAACGGAGAAGATTCCCTATCTTAAGGAACTGGGCATCAATCTTCTGTACTTTACGCCTCTGTTTGAGTCTGCATCAAATCACAAGTACAACACAAAGGACTACTACAAGATCGATCCGAGCTTCGGCAGTCTTGAGGAGACAAAGGAGCTTGTGAGGCTCTGCCATGAAGCCGGAATCAGGGTGGTTTTCGATGCCGTGTTCAATCATACGGGAAATGACTTCTTCGCCTTCGAGGACATCTATGTCCATCAGGAAGACTCAAGATTCAAGGACTGGTACCATATCGATTCCTACCCTGTCTCGAAGGAAAGGATCAACTACTACACCTTCTCCAACTCTTTAGCCTATATGCCGAAGCTGAACCTCAAGAACAGAGAAGCCAGAATGTATCTTCTTGAAGTGGCCAGGTACTGGATCAGGGAAGTGGACATTGACGGGTATCGTCTCGATGTATGCGATGAGCTCAGTCATGACTTTTTAAGAGATCTGAGAAGGGTAGTCAAGGACACCAAGAAGGACGCTGTCATCATCGGTGAAATCATGCATGAGGCGGAGGATTTCCTTGAAGGAAAAGAGCTGGACTCCATCATGAACTACCCCTTCAGGCATGCCATGATCGATACCTTTGCAAGAGATGAGCTTTCCATGGACGATTTCTTCCAGGTGCTGGTTCACAATCAAACCATCTACAGAGAAGAAATCACCCATCAGATGCTGAATCTTCTGGGCAGCCATGATACACCAAGGTTCATTACCGCGTCTGGAGGCTCAAAAGAGAAGCTGAAGCTTGCTACAGCGTTCCAGTTCCTCTACAAGGGTGTTCCCTATGTCTACTATGGAGACGAAGTGGGCATCACAGGTGGAGATGATCCGCTGTGCCGAAAGACCATGATCTGGGATGAGGAAAAAAGGGACAATGATCTTCTTGAGTTCTTCAAAAAGACCATCAGAATCAGAAAAGAATATCCCGAACTTGTCTATGGAGACTTCAAGATCGAGCTCATCCGAGGAAGGGTTTTCTCCTTTTCAAGAAATTATGAGGGCAGAACCATAATGGCTTTCTTCAACCTTCATAAGCGCATGAGAGAAGTGAGCGTTAAAAACAGTGTCCGGGGCAGGGATCTTTACACAGGAGACCTCATTAAAATCTCGGGAAAGCTTGTCATGGAACCGCAGTCCTTCATGGTCATAGAAGTAGAAAATGTTCCGGATAAAAACATTGAGGAGGCAATTCATGCATAAAAAACTGAGGCTCATCCTTTCGAGCCTTCTTATCCTCTCCCTGGCAGCATCGTGCGGCGCCAAGGAGAAAGAATATGTCACCAGTACGCAAGGCGCATTCTCCTATGAGAATGCCACAGTCTATTTTGCCATGACTGACCGTTTTCTGGACGGAGACGAGAAGAACAACAACTCCTACGGAAGAAATCCTGTGGATGAACTGGGGAACAAGATCGGCACCTTCAACGGTGGAGACATCAAAGGGATGACACAGAAGCTTGAAGAAGGGTATTTCACGGACCTTGGCATCAATGCCATCTGGATCACCGCTCCCTATGAGCAGATCCACGGCTATATCGGTGGAGGAAGAGAAGGCGACTTTACTCACTACGGCTTCCACGGCTACTATGCTCTGGACTGGACCATGATGGACAGAAACATCGGTACAGTGGAAGAGTTCAGAACCTTTGTGGATACGGCCCATGAGAAAGGGATCAGGATCATCATGGACGTGGTCATGAACCATGTGGGATACCCGAACCTTCAGGACATGCTGGACTACGGCTACGGCGGAAGCAATCTGCCATCTGAGTTCAAGGTTGAAGAAGGGGAGGATTTCTTCTCCTATACCGATTACGTGGACTATGAAGATCCGGCTGCATGGGAGAACTACTGGGGTGACTGGGTAAGGAGTGAGCTGCCGGGCTATGAGAAGCCGGGAGACACGGAAATCGACTTTTCCCTTGCAGGACTGCCTGATGTCAGAACGGACGTTACAGAAGATATCGGTCTGCCGCCGATTCTGGAAAGAAAGTGGTCATCGGAAGACGAAAGCTTCGACCCGTGGATTCTTCCATCTACAAAGGCGCTCAGACAGGACCTTGGGCTTGCACCCTATGAGTACATCATAAAGTGGCTCAGTGCATGGGTAGAGGAGTTCGGCATCGACGGATTCAGAATCGATACTGCAAAGCATGTGGAGATCGAAAGGTGGGCAGAGCTTGAAAAATCTGTTACTGAGGCATTGAACAGATACCGGCAGAACAATCCGGACAAACCAGCTGCGAAGTTTGAAGATGATTTCTTTATGATGGGTGAAGTATGGGGACATGGCGTTCTCAAGGACTACTACTTCGACAACGGCTTCGATGCCCTCATCAACTTTACCTTCCAGGGACTGAAAAAGAACGGCCCTGCTTTTCAGACAGAGCGTAAGGATAATGTCTTCAGTAACTATGCCGAAGCGCTCAACAGCGACGAATCCTTCAATGTGCTCAGCTATATTTCACAGCATGATACCGTCCTTTATCCAAGGCAGAAGCTGGAAGAGGGTGGAACCTATCTTCTTCTGCTCCCTGGTGCAGTGAAGATCTTCTATGGAGACGAGACGGCAAGGGCTATAGGAGACGGTGGATCGGATGCCACCCAGGGGACAAGGTCAGCCATGAACTGGGAAGAGGTGGATGAAGAGCTTCTTCTTCATTTCAGAAAGCTTGGCAGCTTCAGAAACCGTAATCTTGCAGTTGGTGCAGGTGAGCATAGGATGCTCAGTGAAGAGCCGTACATCTATATGAGAGACTATGACCGGGACGGAGTGAAAAACACGGTCATGATCTATGAGGGCGAACCGGGTGAGGTGGAAATTTCCGTCAGTGAAGCATTTATGAATGCCAGCATAATAAGAGATGCCTATACAGACGAAGTCTATACCGTAAGCGAAGGAAAGATCCTTCTGAACGTGCATGAGAAGGGGCTTGCGCTCCTTGAAGAGGTCACAGAAAGAGAATAGAAAAAGATGAGACTAGGTAAGCATAATAGAAGTTATGTAATCCTGGTCTCTCTTTTTCAGTCTATTACAGGAAAGTATTCTACTATATAGTTTAAATTTTCTGATAATTATTCATGCTGACATGGTCTGACGTCGTTTAAAGGTATATAATATAGTCAAGAGATAACCCTATCAGAATGATTTTAATGGGAGGTGCAATATGAATCTCACGCTGTATCCCAGAACAAAATCAGGTGTATTTTCCATCAGTTTTATGATCATGGCCGTTGTCTTAGTCGTCATTGTCGCCTATCTTGGACGAGATATCGATGTGAATGAGGAGAGCAGATTTTTTGATCACATGAATCTTGCGGTCATGACCATCGCTGCTTTCGCTTTTTCCATAGTTTCACTGATCACAGGCGTGCTTGCAGTCTTACGCGATGAGGAAAGATCCATACTATGCTATGGTGCACTGGTCCTTTCCGCTGCAGCTGTATTTTTCGGCATAACGGAGTTCATAGGGGAAGTGAACATATTGAACACTCAGACAAAATAACCTGGTGTGAAGCAGAATCGGAGAAGAAAGCGGACACGAAGCTTTAATCATCGGCAGATAAAAAGGATATCCGGTAGGACAGTGAGCCTTACGGATATCCTTCTTTTCTTATGATTTTCTTTTCAGCTTATTTACCTTTCCTGCCAGAGCAAAATACTCACGTTCCAGTTCAGGCAGATCTGCCTTTGCTGAAAGTGCCATTTTGTGCGCAAGCTCTGCAAGATTCATCTCCAGAATCAGAATATCGTCATGCGCGTCGTCTCTGGGTTTCTGTTTTTCAAGGTAATACTCGTAATCTCCCTCGAAGATTTTTAGCCGTTTCTCGTCAAGGAGCCAGATTTCCTCGGCTACCGCTTTGATGAAGTAGCGGTCATGGGAGATGAGAAGAATCGCTCCTTCGTACCCGGATAAAGCCTCCTCGATGATTTCCTTGGTTTCGATATCGAGAAAGTTTGTGGGCTCATCAAGTATGAGCAGGTTGCATTCTTTTAGGATCAGTTTGCAGAGCTCAACCCTCAGCTTCTCGCCATAGCTTAGAGAACCGATCTTCTGGAAGACCATGTCCTTTGTGATCCGCATGGATCCCAAAAGGTTTCTGATCTCTGAAGGATCGTCGGAATAGTTTCCCAGGTCCTCAAGTGGAGTCTTGTCCTTCTCCAGATGATAGAGCTCCTGAGAAAGATAACCGATTTTTGCAGATGGAGGAATGCGTATCCGTCCATCATGGTCGGTCTGTCCCAGTATGATTTTCATCAGGGTCGTTTTTCCGGCGCCGTTTTCTCCAAGAAGAGCGATCTTGCTTCGGTTTCTGATGTGAAAGTTCACGTTCTGAAATAGAGTGTCATCAAAGGCTTTGCCGATGTTTTCTCCACGTACGAGAATCGGTGATGCCTTTTCCTCGGATACGTTGAAGGACAGACTGACTTCCTTTTCGTAGTGCGGCCTTTCTTTCACTTCCATTTTCTCGATGCGTTTTCGCATGGATTTTGCTTTCTTCTGGAGCTGTTTGTTTCTGGATCTCAGATAGTCGTTCTGGGATAAACCTTCCAGTTTGTTTGCCTTGTCCGAGATTCCTTTGGCTGCAGCTTCCAGTTCTTTTCTTTTTCTCATGTATTTGATGTATTCGATATTCTGCCTTCTGATTTCCTCTTCTCTCTTCTTTCTGAAGAAGGTGTAGTTTCCCGAATATTTCTTCAAAGTGCCCTGATCCAGATGATGGATCTCATTCACCGTATGATCGAGAAAATCACGGTCATGGGAGATGAGAAGGACTGCTCCCCTGTATGAAGCCAGATACTCTTCAATGACTTCTATGCTTCTTGTATCCAGAAAGTTCGTGGGCTCGTCCAGTATGAGCAGGGGAGGATGATCTTTCACCGCATTCAGGAACAGAAGCTTGGTTTTTTCGCCTCCGCTCAGTTTGCTGATTTCTCTTTTCATCATTTTGCTGATGGAGAGATCCTCCATGAGTTTAAAGAGATCTTTATGGTAGTTCCCTTTAAGTATGTCTTTAAGGGTCTCATCGGTCACCTGGCTGCTCTGGGGAAGATATCCATAAGGACATCCCACGTGTACTGTTCCGCCTGTAGACTCGATGCTGCCCAGTATGATGTTTATGAGTGTCGTTTTTCCCGATCCGTTCCGGCCGAGAATCCCGATACGGTCGTTGTCATGAATCTCAAGAGATACATTTTCAAACAGATCTTTACTGGGGAATTTCATGTTCAGGTCTTTTATGATCACTTTTTGCAAGTCTATCACCTCGTAGATCTTGCCTGGTTTTTTTCATCTCTGAAACTTAGAGGCAAGAAATTTATTTCTCATTTTTACTTTCTGTCTTAATCTTCACGTTTCCTTACCTCCTGTTTTTTCTGCTTACAGTATAGTGGATGATCAGGTGGAAATCAAACAATACTGTAAATATAGAACAAGTGAAATTTGGTGGGTATCTACCGAGGATATAAATATAAAGGTATAATAAGGATATCGTTATAATAATGAGACATAAGTACGGTAGATGAAAGGGGAAAATATGATCAGCAGAAAACTGAAAATACTCGTAGCCAAGATTACACTTCTATCCATGATTGCAGCGGGGACATCTGCAATTCTTCCTCTCCATTCTGATTTAGGGTGGGCAAGCCAGGCAGTGACTGTCATGGCGGCAGAAACCGGAAAAGTGACAGTCACATGCAGCTCGCTCTGGACTTATTCAAGAGCGGCATGGGCAGCGAAAATCGCTGTGGTTTCAAAAGGGGCATCCTTTAATGTTGTCGATAAAGTGACTGTGGACGGACGTGCGATGTATAAGCTTGATAACGGCAGATACATCACTGCAAATACAGCCTATGTATCCTTCCAGGGCTCATCGTCTACGCCTGCTCCTGCTCCTCAAGCAGGAAGTGAGATGGTGACAACAGCAAACCTTTATATGAGAACAGGACCAGCCACAGGGTATAAGAGCATCAGAATCATTCCAAACGGAAGCAGAGTGACGGCACTTGAAAGCCAGAACGGCTGGTACAAAGTGAGTTTTGCCGGTTCAACAGGATGGTCTTCAGGCAAGTACCTTAAAGCGGCAGCAGTTTCAGTACCGGCACCTGCTCCAGCTCCGGCTCCAGCTCCGGCTCCACCGGTGAGTGCAGCGGCAACCTATGTCAGAACAAATGCCAACCTTAACCTGAGAAAGGGGATTGGAACATCCTACGGAATCCTTGCCACAATGCCCATGGGGACACCTTTAAAGGTGCTTTCCACATCAGGCGGATGGTATCAGGTCAACTATAATGGAATGACGGGATGGGCTTCAGGAAGCTATATGACCAAGCTCAGCAGTTATTCCGAAAAGGTCATCAATATCCCTTATGTCAACCAGTACGCACCGGTATATGCACCTATGGGCTGTGAGGGAGCAAGTCTTCTTATGGGTCTTCAGTACAAGGGAAGCACCAGTGCAGGGCTTAAGGAATTCCTCGAGAAGATGCCGAAGACCGAAAGAAATCCCTACACCGGATTCGCAAGCACTCCCTTTGCCGTGATCAAGGGTACACCGGAAATTTTCCAGTCCATCTTCCCAGAAGCTCTAACAGCCTACGGTAAAAATTACAGTGCAAATGTGACGGATATTTCGGGATACTCAACAGACCAGCTGAAGGCAGAGATCGACAAGGGAAATCCTGTGGTTGTCTATGTGACAACCAGAAACTACGAAACTCCGATATGGAAAGTCTATGACATGGGCGAAGCCGGAATGGTGAACATTGTCGACAACATGCATGTCATGGTTTTGACCGGGTACAATTCTGACGGCAGCTATCATGTGACAGACCCTGCAAGCAGCAAGAAGATGTACTGGGTAAGCAAAGAGAAGTTCGAAGCTTCCTACAATGCGCTTAAGTGGGCAGTTGTCGTAAGATAGACAGTTCAATTGACCAGCTGGACATCTGAAGATGAAAAACGCGCTCAGCCAAAAATCCGGCTGAGCGCGTTTTCATTTCTATAGTCTGATTTTACTGAACACCCACGGATAGAGTCCGATGGCGGTAAAAGTGATCAGGAAGTAGCGGATGAAGTCAAAGAAGAGTGTGTGAGGGAATACCACTTCCAGGCCTTCTTTGATGAGAAGAATGAGGACAACGCCCAGAAGTACCCTCAGGATTTTTCTTAGGAGAGTTCCATCGGTGCTGAAGTTTACGACCTTCTTCTCCATATAGATGCCAAGAACGAATCCGATATAGGAAGCGAGCGCCTTTACGAAGTCGCCTGAATTGGCAAGCAGGAGAACAGGTATAAATATTACGAGGACGATAAGATAGAGCTTCATGGGCTCGACTTTATGGATGAGTTTCGAAACGGTGAAAGCCACTAGAAGACCAAGGAATATTCCGACTATCGCGTCCTTTGGATAGTGAACACCAAGATAAAGCCTGGAGAGACCAATGAGGGTCATGAGCGTCATTGCAATGATGGTGACCAGTCTCTTTTTCATACCGATGGATAGGGCACCTGCCGTAGCCCCGGCATTCTGGCTGTGACCGCTGGGGAAGGATTTACCCGTTGCCGTCTCCGGTCTTAAGCTTCGTATGCCTTCCTGTCCGATGGGTCGTTCCATAAAGAAGAATTCCTTCAGGGCGTTGTTCAGAAGTAGACTTGTGAAAATGGTGAAAGCCAGAGCTTCTCCGAATTTCTTGTCTATAGTCCAGAAGATGACTGCGAGAAGCGGGACGATGAAGATCTCTTCGCCCAGCATGGTGATGCCTTCAAAGAAAGCATCGAGAAATGGTGTATGTATGCTTTGAATTGCTCTTAATATATCCAGTTCCATAATTACCTCCGATAATGATATTTTTGTAGTATATCATATTCCTTCAGCTGAGAAACTGAAGAAGATATGAATTTTTTCTAAAACAAAGCGCCCAGTTCCTACATATAGGAGCTGGACGCATATGATGGTGCCGGTGGCCGGTCTCGAACCGGCACGGTATCACTACCACGGGATTTTGAGTCCCGCACGTCTGCCAATTCCATCACACCGGCATACTTTTTCACTTACTTTAAGATGATACCACACCTTAAGAAGATAAATCAATAGAATAGTGGAGAGAAGGCTCAACTTCACTGACTTTGAGCGCATCACTTTTCATAAAACAGGTTGAAGCGGAGAAAAACCGTGGTATCATTACAAGTGATAGAAGTTTTTATTGGGGAGGACAAAAAAATCCATGGACAATATATTAAACGAAGCATTGGTTGAAGGCATAAAAGTGGCCAACGGGGGAAGTGTTGCGACCTATATTCCGGAGCTTGCCAAGGGCGATCCGAATGATGTGGGGTTTGCGATGATGGACCTTGAGGGAAATATCCTTGCAAGGGGAGAATATCAGAAGAGGTTTACGCTTCAGAGCATAACGAAGGTGATTTCGCTGCTTCTGGCACTGGAAGACAACGGAATGGAAGAAGTATTCAGGCATGTGCATATGGAGCCCACAGGGGATCCTTTCAATTCCATTATGTCCTTCGAGGTGAAAAATCCCGAGAAGCCTTTTAATCCCATGATCAATGCAGGGGCAATGGTTGTGACGTCGCTCATCAAGGGGGAGGGGAAGAAGGAAAAGATCTCCCGTATCCTTGAATTCACAAGCCTTCTCACAGGAAACGAGAAGACGGTATTTGATGAAAAGGTCTATCTCTCGGAAAAAGAGACTGGTGACCGTAACCGTTCCCTTGCCTATTTCATGAAAAGTACGGGCATCATGAAGGGCAATCCTGAGGAGACTCTGGACCTATACTTCATGCAGTGCTCCATACTCGGGAACTGCCTGGACATAGCTACGATCGGAGCTGTTCTTGCCGGAAACGGCATTCATCCGGTTACTGGGGAAAGGGTGCTTAAAAAAGAGAATGCAAGAATCGTAAAGACCATCATGACCACCTGCGGCATGTATGACGCCTCAGGTGAGTTTGCCGTATCCTGCGGCATCCCTGCAAAGTCAGGTGTTGGCGGAGGCATACTGGGTGCGGTTCCTGGAAGATACGGCATAGGGACCTTCGGTCCGACGTTGGACCGTAAAGGAAACTCCACAGCAGGAATCAGAATCATGGAATATCTCTCAAGAAAGCTGGATCTTTCCATTTTCTAAAGAACTTATGAAGAAAAACACGGGAATCTTAATGAAAGGTTCCTGTTTTTTTCATCCTTTAATCGTCTATAATGGTAGTAAGAATAAAGTTAAGAAGGTGATGACATGTTAAGGTTTATAGATGCGGGCGAATCCCATGGGCCGGGTCTGTGTGCCATTATCGAGGGACTGCCGGCGAATTTCACCATCAGAAAGG
>DAMDIS010000001.1:39332-40616 GCA_032100885.1 Proteiniclasticum sp. | reverse complement strand
GGCTATGGCCGTGGAGAAAGGATGAAGCTTGAAAAAGATCAGGTGGAAATCATCTCCGGACTGAGTGAGAACCGAACCACAGGGGGACCTGTAACCATCCTCATCAGAAACATGGACTACGACAACTGGAAGGACAAAACGTCCGAGGAAACCTTCGTATCGGTTCCAAGACCCGGTCATGCCGATCTTACAGGCGAATTCAAATACGGTACGGGCAATCTTCGAAACTCCATAGAGAGGAGCTCCGCAAGGGAAACCGCCATAAGGAGCGCTGTAGGCGCCCTCTGCAGGCAGATCCTTACCGAGCTTGGCATTGATATCCGATCCAAGGTTCAGACCCTCTACGGGCTGAATGACACCTTCTGCGACCTTTTCGATGACAGTCTCTATGAGATGATCGAAGAGAGTCCCATGAGGGTTTTGAAAAACGAGGAGTCGTTTACCGCGCTTATGGACAGCGCAAGAGACAAAGGGGACACTTTAGGCGGATGGGTATATGCATCCTGCGAAGGCGTCATGAGAGGACTTGGCTCCTTCATGCACTATGACAGAAGGATGGACAGCATCATATCCGGAGCCGTCATGAGCATACAGGGCGTCAAGCAGGTTTCTATAGGGAACCCCTTCCTGAACTTCACAGGATATACATATCATGACGGTATAATCTACGAAGACGGAAAGCTTGCAAGGATCACAAACCACGCAGGCGGAATAGAAGGCGGAATCACAAACGGTGAAAACATCGATGTGTACTGCTATATGAAGCCCATTCCAAGCATTCTTCTTAAGATTCCTTCTGTGGATCTCAAGGAAAAGAAGAACACCGAATCAAGATATGAGAGAAGCGATGTATCAGCAGTTGTTCCTTTATCCATCGTCCTTGAAAATGTGCTGGCTTTTGAGATTCTCAAGGAGATTCTCAATACCTTCTCCAGAGACAGCAAGGAAGAGCTTCTGGCAGCCATAAAATACAGAGAAAAACGTTTAGGAGAATTAGATGAGCAGATTATTAATTATTGACGGACACAGCATCATGAACAGAGCCTTTTATGCCCATCCTGATTTCATCACATCAAAGGGACAGCATACTGGGGCAGTTTACGGATTCATCAACATGATGATGAAGATCAAGCAGGACCTTAATCCGGACTACATCGTCTGTGCCTTCGACAGGAAAGCGCCGACATTCAGACACCTGGAATACGTGGATTACAAAGCGGGAAGAAAGAGAATGCCGGATGAGCTCTCCATGCAGTTTCCTGTGATGAAGGAAGTCCTTAAGCA
>DAMDIS010000001.1:39051-39322 GCA_032100885.1 Proteiniclasticum sp. | reverse complement strand
AATCGACGGGTTTGAGGCGGATGATGTCATCGGAACACTGTCTCTTAAAGCCGAGTATGAGGGAGATGAAGTCTATGTGCTCTCCGGGGACAAGGACACGCTTCAGCTGGCTTCAGACAGAACCAAGGTCGTCATCACAAAGAAGGGCGTCAGCGTCGTGGATATCTACGACCGAGATAAATTCATTGAAGAGTTCGGCATCACACCGACCCAGTTCATCGATGTCAAAGGTCTCATGGGGGACCCCTCAGACAACATCAAGGGCGTTCCG
>DAMDIS010000001.1:29883-39041 GCA_032100885.1 Proteiniclasticum sp. | reverse complement strand
CGGAGAAAAGACGGCTTTCAAGCTGGTCAAAGAGTACGGCTCCATCGAGAACATTCTTCTCAATACGGAAAACATCACCATGAAGAAGGTCAGAGAAAATCTCATCACCTATGCTGAAGATGCCATCTTCTCCAAGAGACTGGCAACCATCATCCGTGATGTGGATGTGGAAATGGATATGGACAGGCTAAGAAGCGCCGATGAATACAACGTCAATGAGCTGAGAAGACTCTTCTCGGAACTTGAGTTCAAGAGCCTCCTCATGAAGCTCGATGCGGAAAACAAAGTCGTGGAAGTCCCAAGAACCGCCGAAAAGGTGGAATATGTCTATGTGGACGAGCCAAAGGACCTGGGCGATGCCCTTGGTTTCATTATGGACGCGGCCGTAAAGGGGGAGCCTGTTTCTCTCTTCTTCGATGTGCATCATGCACCGAAGCTGTCAGAAAGAGAAATGAAATGGATGGTCCTCTCGACGGAGAAGGACAGCATCTTCATCGAGACCGAAAGAATCTTCGAAGATGAGATGGCCATGAAAATTCTTAAGGGCATACTTGAAAATCCTCAGCTGCCGAAGATCTCCTACGATATTAAAGACGGCCTGACCATATTTAAGCGAATGGGCATCGACATGAAGAACGTCACCTTTGATGTGAATCTTGCGGCCTATCTTCTTGAACCTTCAGACGGAAAGCTCTCTTTAAGGGACCTTACCCTAAAGAACATCGGAGATGCCGTGGTGCCGGAAGGAAGAGACGGGGAAGTGTACCTTGCCAGAAAACTCTTTGACCTTTATGAAAAATTCAATGATGAAATGAAGAACACGGAGCTGTTCCCGCTCTACTATGACGTGGAGCTGCCGCTGACCCTCATCCTGTCCGACATGGAAATCGAAGGGTTCAATGTGAATGAAAAGCTTCTGGATGAAATGACGGTAACCTTCAAAAGCGATATCGATCAGCTGGAGAAAGAGATCTACGAGCTTGCCGGAGAATCCTTCAACATCAACTCTCCCAAGCAGCTGGGCACGATACTTTTCGATAAGCTTTTCCTTCCTGTCATCAAGAAGACAAAGACAGGCTACTCCACAAATGTGGAGGTTCTTGAGGCGCTGAAGGACAAGCATCCGATCATCGGAAAGATCATGCAGTACAGAACCGTCACCAAGATCTACAGCACCTATATCATCGGTCTTAAAGCGGCCATCGACAAAGACGGAAGAATACATTCCACGTTCAATCAGACCCTGGCGACAACAGGACGACTCTCAAGCACAGACCCTAATCTTCAGAACATCCCCATCAAGCATGAAATGGGCAGAGCCATAAGAAAGGTGTTCATTCCCCATGATGAGGATTCCGTCCTCCTGTCCTGTGACTACTCGCAGATTGAGCTGAGGGTGCTGGCACACATTTCAGGGGACGAGAAGATGATCGAAGCCTACAACGGGGACATCGACATCCATACTAAAACTGCTTCCGAAGTGTTCGGCGTACCCATTGATGAGGTCACCTATCAGCACAGAAGCAGCGCCAAAGCCGTAAACTTCGGCATCATCTATGGCATGTCCGATTTCAGCCTCTCAAATGATCTGGGCATATCGAGAAAGGAAGCCAAGGAATATATGGAGATCTATTTCTCCAGATACCCCAAGGTCAAGGAATATCTGGACAACATCGTCCTCGAAGCCAAGGAGATGGGCTATGTCAGGACCATCATGAACAGAAGAAGATACATTCCCGAAATCAACCAGAAGAACAAGATCGTTCAGGCGGCGGGTATCCGTCTTGCCATGAACAGCCCGATACAGGGAAGCGCCGCAGACATCATGAAGATGGCTATGGTCAAGGTATACGATGCCCTGAAGAAAAACGGACTGTCCTCAAGGCTCATCCTGCAGGTGCACGATGAACTGATTCTCAATACGAAGAAAGATGAAATGGAAACCGTGAAGAAACTCGTGAAAGAAGAAATGGAAAATGCGGTAAAGCTCAAAGTGAAGCTTCAGGCTGAAGAGTCTGTAGGCGACACCTGGTTCGAGGCTTAGGCGGAACGATGGTGAGGATTGGACTGACCGGCGGAATCGCCACAGGAAAGACCACCATAGCAAGGCACCTTACGTCTCTGGGGATCAGGGTCATCGATGCGGATGAGATTGCACGTGAAGTGCTGGATCTTTATCCTGAGATTCTTGAGTATCTCAGAAGCGCCTATGGTGACAGCGTTTTTGAAGATGGAAAGCTCAACCGGAAGGCACTTGGCCGGATCATCTTTCAGAGCGAAGAGGACAGAAAAAAATATCTAAAAGTCATCATGCCGAGAATCAGAGAAGAGATCGGGAGAAGACTGAAAGAAGACACCGCAGCGTTTGTCGTACTGGATGCGCCACTGCTTTTTGAAGAGAACTTTCATAAGGATGTGGACGTGACCATAACCGTTTATGCAGATGAAAATGTTCAGCTGCAGAGGCTTATGGCGCGGGACGGATATACAGAAGATGAGGCGAGGAGACGAATCCGGGCACAGATGGATCTTCAGGAGAAAAGGAAACTTTCCACCTACGTCATAAACAACAGTGGAAAACTTGAAAACACCATGGAAGACCTGGTTAAGATCCTTGAAAGATTAGGGTTTTATGATGAGAAGGAAGAAGAGATTGAAGAAGAAAAGAAAAACATTTAGAAATATCATGCTGCTCATGCTTGTTCTTGTGATCGGATTCGGCGCATATCTTGCGTATGGCAGACTCTTTCCTCTGGAACATGAGGCAATTGTGGAAAAGTATGCCCGTGAGTATGACGTGGATCCGTATCTTGTCTACGCGGTCATCCATACGGAGTCAAGGTTCAGAGAAGATGTGGTCTCACCTGCCGGTGCCATGGGGCTCATGCAGGTGACTGAGGAGACCGGAGACTTTATTGCAAAGCGCCTTGAGATCAAGGAGTACGTCAAGGAGATGCTTTTTCAGCCTGAGACGAATATCCGCATGGGTGTCTATTATCTCAGCTACCTGAAAGAGAACTTCCCCATGAAGGAAACACAGCTTGCAGCCTACAATGCTGGACCCAACAGAATCCGTGCATGGCTGGAAGATGACGAAATTTCGAGCGGCGATGTCCTCACGAATATTCCTTTTGAGGAAACGAGAAGCTATGTGGAAAGAGTCATTCTCAGGGAAAAAATCTACAGAGCCCTCTATTTCTTCAGGAACTAGAAAAGAAGTGCTTCGGGTAAAAGAATAAAAACAGCACCCTGCCCTGTAAAGTCATCGCTTTACAGGGGCAGGGTGCTTGTTTCATTTACGGTCTATCTTTCGCCGTCTTCTTTAAGGGCTTTCTTGACAAGTTTGATGACATTGCTGCTGTTTCCGTAGTTCAGTGTACCGTAACGGTAGATCTTGACGGAAGCCAGGGCCATGATGACTGCGGTTAGAAGAAGTATCCCATAGGAGATGACAAGCTCCATCATGGTGACGTTGGACACCGCATAGCGGACAAACATGACCATAAAGGAGGTGAAGGGGACAAAGGATGTGATCTTCAGGAGCAGGCTTTCAGGCAGGTTCAGGCTGAACATGGCAATGAAGTAGGCAGCCATGACAAACATAGTCACAAGTGTCGTCGCCGAAGGTACATCCTCAACCTTGGACATGAGTGCTCCTATTCCTGCGTAGACAAAGAGAAGGAGGAAATATCCTGTAAGGGCAAAGAGGACATATACAGCCAGAAGATCGGAAGCGATGCGAAGGTTCAGAAACTGCAGGATTTCATCACTGTAGTTTCCTGAATTCAGTCTGTAGCCGAGGAAAAGGGTGATGGCCATGGCGGCCGCCTGAAGAATTCCTGCGGTACCTGATGCAAGCACTTTACCGATGATGAGGCTGTTGGTGTCTGAGCTTGTGATGAGAATCTCCATGGTACGGTCGCTTTTCTCTCGGGCTACATAGGTAGCCACGTTATTGCCGTAGAACATGATGATCATGAAGGTCACCATGATGAGCATATAGACGATCCAGTACTGGTTCTGGGAATCCTTGCCGAGCACTTCGGTTTCTCCTGTGATGGTGATTCCGTTCATGATGTTTCTTATGCCTTCCACATCATGTCCTTCTGCAAGGAGTGCCTTGTCTTCGGCGTATGCGCGAAGCGCGCTGTCCATGAGGAAGTCTCCGCCTGAATACATCCCCACATTGTTCACCAGTACGGTGTAGGCTGTTTCGGACTTCAGAATATAGCCTGTGGATACCGATTCATTGGTCACGGCTTCTTTGAGCTCTTCAGTTGTATCAAAGTAGGTGAGATCGATGCCCTGAAGCTTTTCTTCAAGAAGGGGCAGATCGATGGCATCTGTTTCCATGAACATACCGAAGCTTCCTGTAGTCATTCCTGGCTCTTCTGCCGCCACTTCCTCTCCGTTGACCATCTTGAGGATGGAGGGCATGGTGGTTGCAATGATGATGATGGCGCAGATGACGACGGTTGTTACGATATAGGCTTTCTTTTTCAGAAGACCTTTCAGTTCAAACTGATAAACGGTTCCTAAGTTCTTCATATCTGGTCACCTGCCGTTTCCACAAATATATCCGTAAGAGATGGTCGGTAAGGGGAGAAGCTTCTCATTTCCATACCCCGGTCCAGAATGGTCTTCATAATGAGTGAAGGATTGTCCACGTCAGGAACATGGATGATGTAGGATGATTTGTCTTTCTTCACATCCACCTCTCCGAAAGGAGAGAGTACACTTCTTATGGTTCCTTCGTCGGCTCTTTCGGCCTGCACGCGGAACCTGTTTCTGCCTCTTAAGGTCTTTATGCTGTCGAGGTTTCCTGTAAGGACGATTTCTCCCTTGTTGATGAGGGTGATCTCGTCGCAGAACTCTTCCACATAGGACATCTGGTGGCTGGAGAAGATGACAAGCTTCTTCTCCTTGATGAGTTCCATGATGATGTCCTTCAGGACCATCGAATTAACAGGATCAAGTCCGCTGAAGGGCTCATCGAGGATGACGATATCGGGGTTATTGACAAGTGCCTCCACAATCTGTATTTTCTGCTGATTTCCTTTTGACAGGGTATCGAGCCTCTTCTTCTTGTACTCGGAAAGGCTGACTCTATCCAGCCAGTAGTCGATGTTTTTCTGCATCTCTTTTTTCTCGCCGCCTCTCAGCATGCCGAAATACTGCAGCTGATGACCAATCTCTTCTTTGGGATACATCCCTCTTTCCTCTGGAAGGTAACCGACTTTATAGTCTTCTGGTCTGAAGACCTTCCCGTCCAGGATAAATTCACCTTTGTCCTGCTTGAACACACCCATGAGTGCGCGAAGCGTGGTGGTTTTTCCTGCACCGTTACGTCCGAGAAAGCCCATGGCTTTGCCGCTTTCCACTTCGAAGGAAATATCTTTGAGGATTTCCACATCGGAAAAGCTCTTGTATATATTTCTGATTTCAAGTTTCATAACTGTACTCCTCTCGCAATTTTGGATCAATTTCTTATTGATACATTGTTAACAATATATACCAAAGCTATTATCATGTCAAATGGCCAAACCGCAGAGGTTATACGTTTTATCCGTATTTTATGCTGCTGCTCAAAACGAAGCACGTATGTGATGAGTATTTTCCGTAAGGACGTAAAAATCCCCCTGAATAATGACCTGCGTCTTGTTCAGGGGGGATGATTCATAAACTGATCAGAGATTTAAGGTGTCTTTTGTCACCATGATGAGAGCCGAATGGGCTTTAAGGGTTATGGTTTCCTCCATTGTGCTCCAGAGGGGATCTGTTCCTGCGTGGAATTTGTCCACAAGAACATCCCAGCTGGCTTTCGGAAGGGTGATATCCTGATTCTCCGATCCGCCGTTGAAGGCAACAAGGAATGTCTTCCCGTTCACCTGGTCCTTCAGCAGGTAGGTGACGATATTGTCCTTATTGAGCTTCAGCGGTGCATTCTTGTATCTTGTATAGAAGATGAGGTTTTTCTGAATCTCTTCTTCTGTACGCATACGGAAAGCGGGGAATTCTTTTCTGAGGGCGATGAGTCCTTTGTAGTAGTTGAACACATCTATGTTTCTTGACTTCATGTTCCAGTTCAGTGCATTGATGGAGTCAGGAGATCTGTAGGAATTGTGATCGCCGAACTTCGTTCTCAGAAATTCCGACCCTGCATGAATGAAGGGTACACCCTGACTGGTCAGGACAATGGCATCAGCAAGCTTTGACATTTCCTTGAGCGTATCTTCGCTTTCTCCATGATTTGAAGCCTGAAGCTTGTCATACAGGGTAAGGTTGTCATGGGCTGCCACATAGTTGATGCTCTGTCCGGGGTTTAATGCCCAAGGGTAGTTCGTGTACATGATGTCGTTGTAGTTGACTTCCGGATGGTAGACGGAACCTGCAATACCGAATTTCACGGATTCTGCATAGCCGCCTCCGCTGACAAAGCCGCCACGTTCATTGTAGAACACATGACCCTTGATGCCGTCTCTGAAATCGTCGTTGAATGCACCGATTCCAGGGGCTTCTCCGATGTTCTTCTTCATGAGTCTTTTTCCTTCGGCAAGGGGGCTATCGCCGCCTGTCCAGCCTTCACCGTAGAGGATGATGTCCGGTCTGATCTTTCTTAGGGTTTTCTCGATGAGCAGCATGGTTTCTGTGTCATGGATGCCCATGAGATCGAATCTGAAGCCGTCGATCTTATACTCCTTCACCCAGTGAGTGAGCGATTCGATCATGAACTTTCTCATCATCGGTCTTTCTGATGCCGTTTCATTTCCGCATGCAGAAGCATCTGTGAACACGCCATCTCTGCTTCGATGATAGTAAAGCGGAGCTGATTTATGGAAGTTCGAGCAGAGATTGTCTGAAGTATGGTTATACACCACGTCCATGATCACGCCCATTCCATTTTTATGGATGCCCATGATGAGCTCCTTAAGTTCAGTGATTCTCTTTCTGGGATTCCTTGGATTGGTTGAGTAGGAACCTTCAGGAGCGTTGTAGTTTAACGGATCGTAGCCCCAGTTGTAGGACTCATCTTCTTTGGATTCATCCAGGCAGTTGTAGTCGAAAATGGGAAGGAGCTGCACATGGGTAACACCCAGCTCTTTCAGATGACTCATTCCTGTTGTATGTCCTTTATGATTCCTTGTATTCTCTTCTGCAAAGCCCAGATACTTTCCTTTATGTTCCGCACCTGATGCCTCATGGATGGTCATATCTCTCACATGGACTTCATAGATGACTGCATCAACAGGGTTCTCCAGCTCTGGTGCATTATGCTCTCTGAAACCGAGAGGATCGGTGCTTTTAAGATCAAGAAGATATCCTTTGTCGCCGTTTATCCCTACTGCTGTGACATAAGGCCCTGGAGTGTAGGTCAGTTCTCCTTCATGATCTACTTCAAGAAGGTAGAACAGTCCGTCTGCCAGAGGTGGGAGGCTGATGAAATAAGTGCCGTTGACATCCTTCTTCATAGGGTAGACAAATACCGGCTTGTGATCTTCCGCGTTCTGATAGAGAAGGAGATTCACCGACTGTGCCAGAGGAGCCCAGAATCTGACCCTGATTCCTTCAATCCCGTAAGTTACACCAAGATCGTCTCCATCGTAGATCAGCTGCTCATTAAAGTATTCCGAATCATAAAATTCAGTGGCTTTGCGGAAATCCGGCAGAATTTGTGGTATCGCGATTTCTTCCTGAAGTCGTTCGAGCTGCCTCAGCGTTATTTCTTCCATCTATATAATCGTTCCTTTATAATTCATTGAATCCGGAAAGAGAAAATAAAAATAGGGTATCAATCAGTTGCTAATGATTATCATTCCAAATTCTAGGTCTATGATAACTTATTAAGATTCTGTATACAAGTAAAAAAGGGAAAAAGTTTGTGATAAAATAAAATCAGCAAAACCCTTGAATTCTGCTGATAATTATTGATAAATTATGCAATAAACGGTAATAATATTACGATACAAATTGTTCATAAACACGCACAGTGGTGAAGCGATTCAGTTTTTTAGGACCGGTCACAAGACCATGTAGATGAATATGGAAAGAAAAAAGGAAAGAAAGAGAGAGAGGAAAAGACCCATGATGGCTTTGTCGCTTTGCTGAGCTCTCGTCAGTACAGCATTGATCTCTTCTTCCGGGCAAAGCTCGGTGTCGTAGGTGATGTATATGCTATGGTAGTTTTTGTTCTTATGGCATTTTATGACACCGGGAAGGCAACTGACTTTTCTTCTCAGTTTCCAGTATTCTTTAGGGGCCATGTCTTTTTTCAGGATAAAGCTGGATTCTGTAATGTTCATAATCTGCGTCTTCTTTCTTTTTCTATATTTATTGTTGTATACAACGTATTTACATTTTTTATTATAGCAGAGAAATGCCTTTTTACATGTGAATTATTGAACGAACTGGAAACTTTGTGAATTTATTAAGTGATGTTGCTTGAATTGAGGTCTCATGTCAAAATCATTAAAAAATGATATCATTGTCATAAAAGTTATCAATGAGGCGGTAGAATGAGACAAAAACGATTTTTAGTTCCCTGATACCGGGTCAGACGGCCAGAATCATTGAGGATCATAATCAACGATCTGCATCGGGACCTGTTAACCGGGAAGCAGGACGGATAGCCTCTGAAATTTTCTCGTTTACGTGAATATTTCCCTTGACTATTATAGGCGATGAAGATAGAATAATACATGTGATAAAAAACAGGCAGATGTGGCGGAATGGCAGACGCACTATCTTGAGGGGGTAGCGGGCAACAGCTCGTATGGGTTCAAGTCCCATCATCTGCACCATTTTTATATCACAGAAAAACTGATCCTGCAGATGTGGCGAAATTGGCAGACGCACTAGACTTAGGATCTAGCGCCGAGAGGCGTGGGGGTTCGACTCCCTTCATCTGCACCAGCAAGACCGAGTGAATACTCGGTTTTTTATTTGCCATGAACTGGCGAAAACTTCATCTCATGCCGGTCAAACCAGATGGTCTAAGGAAGATCAGCGAAATAAAAAGGATACCCCTGTAGAAGAATTCATTTTTCTTCTCCTTGGGTATCCTTTATTCTATATCAACTGATTTTCTAAACAGCCCATTTTCTGTTTGAGGTGAAGGCAATGGTGATCCATTTATCCGTTTTGATGGGTTTCATGATCGT
>DAMDIS010000001.1:23520-29873 GCA_032100885.1 Proteiniclasticum sp. | reverse complement strand
GCGGTCCTGTTCCTTGATTGACTGAACCAGGGAGTTTTCATCGACGATGAAGTCAATCTCCACCCGGAGCTGCTTCCTTCTTTTGGTGACCCTCAGGAAGGACTCCTTCATCTGATACTTCTCTTCGATGTCCTTAGTCATGTCCTTAAGTGTTGCAGCCAGTTCTCCTTCGGGAGAAACACCAAGCACATCTTTAAGGGCATTTCTTATGGAAACGACAGGATGCTTTGCAAAGCTTGCAGACATGGCGATCACGATGATCGGATCGACGTACACAAGGTACTTTGTGAAGAGCTGATAACGGTCAAGAAGAACCACAATACCGAAGGTGATCAGCACGCCTATGCTTGCATAGGTGTCGAAGAGCCACTGGGAGGATTCTGCTGTAAGAAGGTAGGAGTTGTATTTCTTTGATTTTCTTTTCAGATGCAGGTACATGAAGATACAGGCAAATGTGGAAAAAAGAGAATACGTGATGGCGGTGTCCGTATCCACCGCGCGGCCGCCTGTGGCAATGGAGTAGACTGCACTGACCACAGAAAATGCGAGGACAACGAGTATGGTGGAATACTTCACGATCATCACCAGAGGTTCCACTATGGATTTTCCGAAGGGGAATTTCTTCCACTCGTTTTTCCCCATGAATCGTGCAGTTGCAAGAGACAGGGAGGACAGCATGACGCTGATGAAAGAATACAGTCCATCCAGAAGAATCATCTGAGACTGGGTGTAAAGCCCGGCCGTGATTCCGATGACCGAAAAGACGATGGACAGGATAACAGAGTGAATGAGCAGCTTTTTTTCGATTTTTATTGTCGACATGATACTTTTTGCGGTTTCCAAACTGATTTCTTTCGAGGTTCCGCACCCCTTGGAAAACCGCGGTCAGCACTCCTTTCATGATGTAATGTTAACTGATCTTTGTGATTCTATTTCTTTGAAGCGATCGCTTCATAGATAAACATTTTTAACTGTTCTTTGGAGCTCTCTCCATCGAAACCTTTGGTTTCCATGAGATAGACCTGCTCCGCACCGTGCTCGAGAAGCCCGATGATGAAGTTTGAGAGATATTCGAGATCATAGGCTTTTTTCAGCTGCCCCTTACTATCGTAATGTGAGAGCTTTTCTCTTACCCAGGCATAGTAGGGGATATAGAGGTTTTCCCACTCTCTGAACGAGGAGTAGTATGCTGTTCCTGAATAGATGAAGCCGATGAGCTTCCTATGCTTAAGGGTCTGATGATACATAAGATCTGTAAGGTGCGAGATGAACGCCTTAAGCGGGGTATCCTCATGGATTGGCAGACTTTTCGCTTCCTTCAGGATATCTTCTATAATATGGGAGGCAATGCCCAGTACCAGTTCACTTTTTGACTGGAAATAGAGATAAAAAGTGCCTTGGGCTACACCGGCGTTCTTGACGATCTGTGAGACAGAGGTTTTTTCGAATCCCTGTTCACCCATAAGATCTACTGCAGCCCAGAGTATGGCTTCTTTTTTATTCAATGTCATATGACCCCCTCGTCCTGACAATAAAATGAATGACTGTCAGTCATTTTTATACAGAATATCATGAATAATGAATAAGGTCAAATCTCGGGACTGCAGGAGTTGTGAACTGGCTCTAACATTTCTATAAAGTCTTTGTATAACTGGTAGTTTTAGGTATTTAATGTTGCTATACTTGGGCTAAAGGAGCGTGTTATTATGGATTTATCAAATCTGTTGAACTCTGTTTTGGGCGATGAAAGAATACTTCAGGAGATGAGCAGAAAAGTCGGCGCACAGCCTGAAGAGGTAAGAAAAGCAGCAACTCTCGGTATGCCTACTCTTGTGGAAGCCATTGACAGAAATGCGAGAGAAGAAAGCAAAAGAGATTCACTGTCAAAAGCGCTTGAAGATCATCAGAACGATGATGTAGAAAATCTCGAAGGATTCATCAATCATGTGGATGTCGATGAGGGAGACCGGATGGTCGGTCATATCCTGGGCGACCGCAAGATGAATGTGGAAAACAACATCGCGAAGAACTCGAATCTTGGCATCGGTCAGGTTTCAGGACTCATGTCCATGCTGGCTCCGATACTTATCGGTATGCTGGGCAACAAAAAGAGAGAACAGAACGTATCAAGAGACAATATCCCTGATCTTACCGGATCCTTGGGTGGTCTTCTTGGCGGAGGCGGCAGCGGAGGCATCATGGATATTGCCAAGAGAATGCTGGACAAGGATGGAGACGGAAGCATCATGGATGATCTTCTGGGCAAGTTCTTCTAAACCGCGATCAGTCAGTAAACAGCAATGAGGTATGTGTGAAAATGCATACCTCTTTCATATTGCTTTCAAAATAAGGAAGAATTTCAGTGTGATTCTGTTTATAATAGAAGAGTGTAGCGGAGGGGTATGATGAAAGAGACAGATATGTATGAAGCACTGAAAAAACACTTTGAAGACATGGGATTTAAAGTCAGAAGCGAAGTCAGGGATATTGATGTTGTGGCGCTGAAAGACGATCTTCTTGTGGGTATCGAGATGAAAAGAGGACTCACCATTGAACTCCTTGTCCAGGCGGCACTTCGTCAGAAAACCTGTGACCTGGTGTATCTTGCGGTACCAAGACCCAGAAGAATTGTGAAGGACAAGTCCATGAACAATATGCTCTATCTTCTGAAGAGAATGGAACTGGGGCTTCTTTATGTCGATGTGGAAAAAAATACTGTGACGGAAGTATGCCCACCGGCTTTCTACGATCTGGATAAGGGCAGACGGGCAAAGATGAAGGAAAAGCTGAGGATTCTTAAGGAAGTCTCCAGAAGATCTGTGGACGGCAATAAGGGAGGTTCCAGAGGGAAGAAGCTGCTTACTGCCTACCGGGAAGATTCTCTGCGCGCTGTGGCGCTCATCAAGGTAAGAGGAGTCATTTCTCCGAAAGAACTGAAGGCGTTAGGCATAAAAGAAACGCTTCTGTCGAAAAACTACTACAACTGGTTCGTCAAGGTGGATCACGGAAAATATGCGCTCAATGGAGTAGAACCGTCTCATGAAGAGTACGGTATGCTCGTCGAACAGTTCAGAAATGAATATATCTCTGAAGATATACTTAAGTAAATGAATAGATGACTCATTTTGAATGGATATTACAGGATAGATGACTTAAGAATCTGAGAAAAATATATGAATATTGTGGAAAAAGTTAGAAAATTCATTTTAGGGGGTTGTCAAGCTCCATTGATTGGTTTATTATTGAAGAGGTTACAAGGCGAAAGCCGGGTAATCACATTTTACAAAGGAGGTTACAAGCAGATGATGAAGAGCAATACAGTTATTTCAAGAATAAGTGCACTTTATGATTTTAACGCTATTTTTGCGCCTAATTTTAAAGATATGATAATAGAAGAAGATTGTAACCTGGATAGGGTACTCACCGTATAACCTTTGTAAGAAAAGCGTATGGATTTTGAGAAACCACAGGTTACGGCCTGTGGTTTTGTTGTATGACTATTTGTTTGAATTTTCATACATTTCACATAGTGAGATTTCTGGACAAGCGGATCACTTGTTCACGGAGCAAAACACGCAGGTACTGCGTGTTTTTTTGATTGCGCAAAACTTAAAGAAAACGGACAGAAATGAAAGGTCGTGACACACATGAAAAAAGTACTGAGTTATCTCAAAGGCTATGGGGGTGCGTTCTCCCTGGCAGTTATTGCAATTATACTGGCCACAGTCATGCAGCTGGCGGTGCCGATTCTAATTAAATACGCCATCGACTCCATTGTAGGAGATGTCCCAGCCGGAAACCTGCAGTTCCTTATGGATGCATTCGGAAAAAGTCTGGGCGGGGTCGTACTCATCATCGTCATCATGAGTCTCTTAAGAGGAATTTTCATGTTTCTTAAAGGCTATCTCTCAAGCTATGCAGCTGAGAATATCGCCAAGGACATCAGAGAAAAGCTCTACAGACAGATTCAGTTTATGACATTCGAGCGGCATACAAGAAAAGAAACCGGTGACATGATCCAAAGGTGTACATCCGACGTGGAAACCATAAGAAGGTTTCTGGGTGTACAGGTGGTGGACCTTGGAAGAATCCTGTTTAAGATCCAGAAGACCTTCAAAAAGTCTGATGAAGCGGAGGGGACACTGACTACGGTCCTTCAGGAGAATCTCTCCGGAGTAAGAGTAGTCAGAGCATTTGGAAGAGAAGATCACGAAATCAGGCGGTTTGAGGAGGTGAACCGCAATCACAAGGAAATCACCTATAAACTCATTGAAATCCTCGCGATTTTCTGGTCACTGTCAGATTTTCTGACTCTTCTCCAGAATGGAATCGTCCTTGTTGTGGGTGCAGGCATGGTCATCAGAGGTGAACTCCACATCGGAACACTGGCTGCCTTCATCACCTACGTATCGATGCTTTTATGGCCGGTGAAGCAGCTTGGCAGACTCCTGAGCGAGTTTGGTAAGACAACAGTTGCCATAGACCGTATCGAAGAGATCCTCCATGAGGAAATCGAAGTGGATACACCGGATGAAATCGAGCCTGAAATTCACGGCAGCATAGAATTTGACAATGTATCCTTCGGCTACGACGAGCATCAGAAGGTGCTGAAGAATGTAAGCTTTGCGCTTCCCCTTGGCAGCACCCTGGGAATCCTGGGTTCGACGGGTTCAGGAAAATCGACACTTGTGCACCTTCTGCAGAGGCTTTATGACTATGAAGGCAGCATAAAGGTTGACGGACATGAGCTGAAGAACATCAGACGATCATGGATCAGAAGAAAGATCGGCCTGGTTCTCCAGGAACCGCATCTCTATGCTAAGACCGTCAAGGAAAATATCGGAATCACCAAGCGCGGATATAAGGAAAAAGAAATCTACGATGCTGCTAAGGCGGCATCCATACACAGCAATATCCTGACCTTCAAGGAAGGTTACGACACCATTATCGGAGAAAAGGGTGTATCCCTGTCCGGTGGACAGAAGCAGCGTATCGCCATAGCAAGAACCATCATCGACGAGGAAAAGAAGATTCTGATCTTTGATGACTCACTGAGTGCTGTGGATACAGAAACAGATATGCGCATCAGAAATGCACTGAAAGACAGAAGCAAAGACATCACGACACTGATCATCAGCCATAGAATCGCAACCCTGGCTGAAGCGGACAACATCATCGTTCTTGATGAAGGGCGCATCGTACAGATGGGTACCCATGAAGAGCTGATCCGTGAGGAAGGACTCTATAAGAGAATCTGGGACTTGCAGCAGATGGTTGTCTAAAATGTTTAGGTGTCAGTAGGAGGGTTTATAAATGGAAGAACAAAAGGAAATGAAACTCAAAGTAGACAAACGGATATGGAAGGAAATGTTCCAGTATTTCAGTGTCTTCAAAAAGGACTTTCTCATCCTGTGCGGATTTATGGTTGCCCTGGCGGCAACGGATATATCCTTTCCGCTGATCACCAGATATGCCATTGATAATTTTGTGGCAGAGGGAGATTATGAGGGACTTGTGCGTGTCGGCATCCTATACGGAGCCATGGCAATTGCACTGGGGCTTGTGGTATTTCTTTTCATCCGGCATGCGGGTAAGATCGAAATGGAAATACAGTATAAAATGAGAAAAGACAGCTTTGCGAAGCTGCAGAGACTGTCCTTCAGCTACTATGACAAGAACGCTGTGGGATGGATGATCGCACGAACCACATCAGATGCGCAGAAAATCGCGGAAACCGTCGCCTGGGGCGTGGTGGATATGGTGTGGGGCGCAACCATGATGCTTGGCGTATCCGTCGTCATGCTCATCATCAACTGGCAGCTGGCTCTGGTCACGCTGCTCACAGTACCTGTACTTGGAATCATCAGCGTATTCTTTGAAAAGAAGATGCTGGTTTCCTACAGAAACGTCAGAAAGATCAATTCAAAAATTACAGGACTGTTCAATGACGGCATCGTCGGAGCAAAAACAACGAAGACCCTGGTCAGGGAAGAACTGAACATTGAAGAGTTTGGCGAGACTACACACGATATGAAAAGAACTTCTGTGAGGGCAGCCACACTCTCAGCAGGATATCTGCCGCTGACACTGTTCATCTCTGCTGTGGGTACAGTCCTCACCCTATTCTTCGGAAGCAATATGCTGATCAATAACTTCCTGACCTATGGTACGCTTGTGCTCTTCATCACCTACGCAAGACAGTTCTTCGATCCAGTCCTTGAACTGGCGAGGATCTATACTGAAATGATCAGTGCTCAGGCGGCGTGTGAAAGAGTCATGGGTCTTCTCAACGAAAAAGAGGAGATTGTAGACGATCAGGTAGAGGAAAGAGAGGATTACGGCAGGATCAGAGG
>DAMDIS010000001.1:21835-23510 GCA_032100885.1 Proteiniclasticum sp. | reverse complement strand
AAAATGTCAGCTTCTATTATAAAGAAGGCGAGTATATCCTTAAAGATTTCAATCTCAAAGTCAAAGCCGGAGAAACCATCGCACTGGTGGGAGAAACCGGTTCAGGAAAGAGCACCATCGTAAATCTCGCATGCAGGTTCTATGAACCATCAGCAGGAAGGATTCTTATCGATGGAACAGACTATCAGAAAAAACCTCAGAAGTGGCTCCATTCCAATATTGGTTATGTCCTTCAGTCGCCTCACCTTTTCAGTGGGACCATCAAGGAGAATATCCGTTATGGAAAACTGGACGCCACAGACGAGGAAATCATAGAAGCGGCAAAGGTTGTTCGTGCTCATGACTTCATCATGAGACTGGAACAGGGCTATGATACAGAAGTCGGTGAAGGCGGCGGCATGCTCTCCACAGGAGAGAAGCAGCTGGTATCCTTTGCCAGGGCAATCATCGGAAAACCGAGTTTGTTTTTCCTTGATGAGGCGACATCGTCCATCGATACGGAATCAGAGGCGAAGATCCAGAGAGCCATTGAAGAGGTCCTGCATCACAGAACGAGCTTTATCGTTGCACACAGACTCTCAACCATAAGAAGTGCGGACAGGATCCTTGTCATCGACAAGGGAGAGATCCTCGAACAGGGCACCCATGATGAACTTCTTAGAAAGAAAGGTCATTACTACGAGCTCTATACCAATCAGTTCATCGATGAAGTGGGTATGGATGTACTTAAGGGTAATACCAAACAAGTCGGTTAATATCTAAGTGAACCCAGAAGGATAAGCGGATTACCGCTCACCTTCGTGCCAGTAAGTAAATATCAGCCATAAGACTTATCATCCTGAAGAAATTCAGGAAAACAATATGCATACCCCAGTTTCAGCCTAGGATGAAACTGGGGTATAATGACGTTATAGAGTAAAATTGAGAGAATCAGGTGAGGAGCAATGCTTCTTTTTTGAAGAGAAAGGATGATCGAGATGAAAATTACCTGATGAACCAGAAATTCACCGCTGCCCATGGATTAAGTCTACATATTGAAACCAAAGATCACAGGGTTCTTTTTGATTTTGGACCCGATGATCTGTATATTTCCAATGCCAGGGAGCTGGGAATAGATCTTAAAGAGGTGGACATCGCTTTTCTTTCCCATGGACACCAGGATCATGGCGGAGGGATTCCGTCCTTTCTTGAATTAAACGAAAAAGCGGAAATCTATGTTCATCCCGGCGCGCTGGGCACTTTTTATTCAAGACAGGAAGATGGCGTCATGAAGGACATCGGTATTCCTGAAGAAATAAAGTCCAGCCACAGAATCGTGACCATTGAAGGGATCACGAAGATCGACGATCATCTTACCGTGATCTCGGAGATCACCGGGAATGAGCTTGTGCCTCCTGGCAATGAAACAATGTACAGGGATAAGGACGGCATGGATGTACCTGACGATTTTGCGCATGAACAGAGTCTTCTGATCGAGGAAGAGGGGAAGCTTTATCTCTTCAGCGGATGCGGGCATAGAGGCATCGTGAACATCGTGGAAAAGGTCAGGCAGCTTAAAGGAAAATATCCCGATCATGTCATCGGCGGCTTTCACATCAAGAAACCCTCGAAGATCAGCTTTGACGAAACCTATGTATACAGGCTTGGCGAAAGACTTATGGAGACCGGTTCAAGC
>DAMDIS010000001.1:1399-21825 GCA_032100885.1 Proteiniclasticum sp. | reverse complement strand
CTATCATACCTGCCACTGTACGGGACAGGAGATGTTCAGAAAGCTTGCAAAAGTGATGGAGGATAAGGGGGAATATATCGTTACGGGTACTGAACTGGAAATATGACCGGAGAATATGAATGTATCCGTGGATGTAATGGAAATGTCACAAAAACCGCTCCCTTATCGGTCAGAATAAACCTAAGAAGCATGAGGTGTATGAAGACCGAAAGGGTGGGTGGAAATGAAGAAGCTGCTTTTACTATTATTCTCTTCTTGTCTGATCTTTGCAGCAGGCTGCAGCATAAGTGATACGGTGAACGAGAGTGAGGAGTTTTTGGAACCTGAACCTTCAGAATGGGTGGTTTATCACGAGATCCTAAACGAGTATTTCCACTACCGTACCCAGTCTGTCATAAAGAACGACATTGATGTTCTCCATGAGCGGTATCCGATTCTATCGGAAAACATCAGTCTCGAAGAAGGAATCAACATCGAAGAAAATGAACTGAAAAGCTACAATGAAGGACTTACGCTGATTGATGCGAACTTCAGCACTGAGCAATATGGCAGGCTAAAGGTGAGAGAAATGAGTGATGAGGAAGCGGTTCTTCTTGTTCACGGATCAAATCTTTATGTGACCAGGGAGTTCGGGGAATCAGGCGGTGAGTTTCTCATGGAAGTGTACCTTAAGAAAGACAAGGGCAGATGGGAAATCATAAAGACAGACGAGTATACCCTTTCCGAGTATCACGCCTGGCTTGAAGAGCAGAAATAGAAATCAGAACCATACAGAAATAGAGAACATTGAAGAGAAAAGAGTCAGTTAAAGAAAGCTTTGGACAGTTAAGGTAATATCCTTTCTGTTCAAAGCTTTTTGTGGTTTTATCTAGATTTCTTCCTTTTCTCCACTTTTCTTTAATGGCCTGACCGGAGTCAGGTCATAAAGACCGGAAGAGATTTCCCAGAGATAAAGTGATGCGAGGGTTCCATAAGGAGAGAAGCGTCTTCTGTACTTTTCAAAAAGTTCTCTTGAAATTTCCTTATGTCCATAGAGGAGCATAAGACCTCTCTTTATGGCAAGATCGCCGAAGCTCATGATGTCTTTTCTGCCCATGGTGAAGATCATGATCATCTCCGCAGTCCACGGACCGATTCCATCCAGGGTAACAAGAACTGCTGCCACTTCTTCATCGCTCATGTTCCAGAGCGCATGAAGATCCAGTGAGCCATTATGGACTTTCTCGGATGCCTTGTGGATATAGACCGCTTTTCTCATGCTGATGCCGAGGCTCTGTATTTCTTCAAGAGATGCCGAGTAAAGTCTTTCGGGAGAAATCTCGCCGAAGTGGTTAAGGAATCTCTTCCAGACCGTATCAAATGCTTTCATGGAAATCTGCTGCCCTACAATATTGCTGATGAGGCTCCGGAAGATATCCGGATCGGTTTCTCTTTCGTACATGGGCAGGATATCCATTGCTCTTGCGAGCTTTCTGTCCTTTTTTCGTAAACCCTGATATTCTTCGTCTGTAAACTTAAGATAAGGCATGAGTTTCTCCTTTCTGTGATGCTGTTTATGTTCTTTCATTTTCCTGTCTGACCTTCGAGCCATTAAATGTCATATTCAAAATAACTCTGATCTTCGATTTTTTCTTTGTGGCCGGAATCTTCATGAATCAACCGACCGCCCATTTTCGTATAGAATTCTATTGCCTGCCTGTTATGTGTATTACAGGAATGATAGAAACAATTGATGTTTCTTTCTGTACAATACTGTTTGATAAACGAGATAACCGTTTTGCCGATACCCATTTTCTGATATCTGGAAAGAATATAAAGCGAGCTCAGATGCAATCCTTGTCTGTGGTGCTTCGAGATATTGGCTGTGCTGAAAGTGAAATAGCCTACCGGCTCGCTCTTTACTACGATGATGTACACGTAATGATCAGGATGGTTAATCTCCCCTGCAAACTTATCTGTATGGAATTCAAAATCGAACTGATCGATCATTTCATCAGGATAGATACCTCTATAGGTTTCATCCCATACTGTTCTTCTTAATAAGGCTAAGCTGCGTGCATCGGCTAAAACCGCAGATCTGAACATCAATTCACAACCTCCCATGGTTAACGTCTGTTCTCACGTGATGGAGAAACATTACATTTCAATTATACCAAACCTTATGATGGACAACATCTTCATCAGAAGATTATTATCGGGAACATTACTATACACAACGAGAGATTCAAAGGATTCTATAGAATTTATTTTGAGCTAAATAAAACGAGCCAATCTATGTTGATACAGACATCATTGAATCTTTTAGAGAAACTAGAATATATATGATATTCATAATAGTCACTTATATATTCACAAAAATAAAGGGTTTTATTCTTCCATAGGGAATAAAGAATATAGAGAATTATGGTCCATTGACAGAAGATGAGACGCAATTGAAGAGGGGTAGGCACATGAGAGAGATTTTTATCGCCAGAGAAACGAAAAAACACAAGGGAATTCATCTGATGCTGATCGCACTGGGCTGTATTCTGACCTATTTTATGGATGCTCAGCATCATTTCAGCTACGGAGAGCGTGCAGGGATTAAAGTCGTGCTTTTTTTCGTTCTTCCACTGATCTATGCACTCTTTGCGCCAAGGTTTGATCTGTTTTCCATTTTCAGAAGAACAAAAGGAGATGACAGCTTCAAGAAGTCACTTCTTCTCGGTCTTCTGGTCTACGTGTCCCTTCTTTTGCTGTATATCCTCATCAGGGACTTCATCGACCTTGAAACCATTGAAAGCACCATGGCTGCGAATATGATGATCACGAAGGACAACTTTATCGTCATCGCCCTCTACATATCCTTCATCAATTCTCTTCTTGAAGAGTTTTTCTTCAGAGGTTTCGCATTTCTTAAGCTGAAGAAGAGGACAGGAAGATTTTTTGCCTATGGAGTGAGCGCCTTCGCTTTTGCCGTCTACCATTTTTCCATCATTGACGGCTGGGTGAATCCGCTTTTGACCTTCCTCGGGCTTCTGGGTCTTTTTCTTTCCGGTGTGTTCTTCAATTTTCTCAATGAGAGAAATGACAACATCTTCAACAGCTACATGGTCCATATGTTTGCAAACTTTGCCATCAACACCATCGGACTGCAGATGTTCGGCATCATCAATCTGCCGTTTCTGTAGAAGATCAAGGAGGAAGTCAGGATGACAGTAGAAGATTTGAAAAAAAGGCTTCGTGAAAACGGAAATGAGGAAAACCGGTTTTTCATGGAAAAATACATGAGGAATCAGTTTCCGTTTCTCGGCATAAAAACGCCGAAAAGAAGAGAGATCATGAAGGATTTCTATAAATCCTATGACGCTTTCTCTCTGGATGATGTCAGAAGTCTCTACCATGAGAAAGAAAGAGAAATGAGATACTCTGCCCTCAGTCTTCTGACAAGATATAGAGACATGCTGAGCTATGACGATCTTCCCGTACTCCTTGAGCTTGCGCTCACTGATCCCTGGTGGGATACCATAGATAGCTTCGCGCCCAGTGTCTTCGGGCCCATGGCTTTAAAGGACCCGAGGGTAAAGGAGAAGATGAGAAAGCTGGCTGATGAAGAGAGCATCTGGAAGATACGAATTTCCATCCTTTTTCAGCTCAAATACAAAGACAGAATGGATGAGGAGCTTCTCACGGAAGTCATCTTAAAAAACGCCCATACGAAAGAGTTTTTTGTGGATAAAGCCATCGGATGGATACTCAGGGAATATTCCAAGACAAAACCGGAATTCGTACGACAGTTTCTGAATGAACATGAACTTTCTGCACTATCTGGAAGAGAATGCAGTAAATATATATAATATGGTAAAATAGAATTAACGTTAAACATCAGAACATAATGAATATTGCATAATCAGGCATGATAGACATGGAGGAAGAAAATGGCAGTTGTTAAGGAAAAAGAGATTATTGTGGATAAGGAAATCAGCGAGGTGTTTGCACTCATTGAAAGCGAGTTCAGAAAGAAGAACGAAACCGTCATGGAAAATCGTGAACTGACGGAAGAAGAAGGTGTCTTCAGAATCTTCTTTAAGAAAAGCATGGTCTCCAATGGGGAATATATGGACATCAGGCTGGAAAAGACAGAAGAAGAGAAAACGAAGATTTCCATGGTCTCAGCATCAAAGGTTGAAAAAACCGTTCATGACTGGGGAAAAAACGAAAAAAATATCCGGCTCATATTAGAGCTGATGGGAGTTGTGCCAAAGAATGAAAAGAAGGGAGTATATTACCCGGGACGAAGATGAGGTCAAAAAGGAACTGACAGATCTTCAGATCAGAGTGACTAAGGAAAATGCTACAGAGATGCCTCACCGAAATGAATATGATCAGAATTTCAATCCGGGCATTTATGTGGACCTCTATACAGGTGAGCCTCTGTTTTCGAGCCTTGACAAGTATGATGCGGGCTGCGGGTGGCCGAGTTTTACAAAGCCTATAGAAAAACGCATCGTCAAGGAAAAAGCGGATTTTGATTTCGGAATGCACCGAATTGAAGTGAGGAGCAAAACATCCGATTCTCATCTTGGTCATGTATTCACCGACGGTCCTAAGGACAAGGGCGGTCTCAGGTACTGCATCAATTCGGCAGCAATGCATTTCATACCTAAAGAAAAAATGGCAGAGGAAGGCTATGAGGAGTATCTCAGCCTTTTCGATGACGAAAAGTAGATACGTCAGGCAACGGAAAAGCGACTTAAAGTGAGGTGGAAAAGGTGAAGAACATACTCATCGTTGAAGATGAAAGAAGACTGGCCAGATTTATGGAACTGGAACTGACCCACGAAGGCTATCAGGTGGACATCGTTTCGGATGGGCAGAGTGCCCTTATGAATCTCATGAACAAGAAATATGATGTCATGCTGCTGGATCTTATGATCCCTATTGTAGACGGGATCGAAGTCACCCGGCGTGCAAGAACATTTACAGATGTTCCGATCATCATGGTTACGGCAAGAGACGGACTGGAAGACAAGGTGAAGGGTTTTGACATCGGAGCGGATGAGTACATGACCAAACCCTTCGAGATGGAAGAGCTCCTTGCCCGTCTTCGTGCGCTGTTTCGAAAAAATGAAACCAAGGAAGAAGAGACAAAGCTTCTTCAGTTCAAGGCGCTCACCCTTAATCGAGACACCTATGAGGTGTATCGCGACGGGCAGAAGAAGGAACTGACAAAGAAGGAGTTCGATCTTCTGGCCTATCTTCTTGAAAACCAGGGCATTGTCCTCACCAGAGAAAAGATCCTCAACAACGTGTGGGGATTCGACTTTGAAGGGGAGACAAACGTTGTTGATGTATACATCAGATTTTTAAGAAGCAAGCTTGATGACGGATATGAAGACAAGCTGATCCATACCGTAAGAGGAGCCGGATACATCATCCGGTAGGAGAATGATTATGAAAAGACTGAAATTATCAACGAAGATCACCTGGAACTATGCGCTGATCTTTACGAGCATCCTTCTCATCATCAATCTCGCTGTATTTCTCAGCACACAGTTCTACAACAGACTGAGTGCACAAAATGAAGTGGAAGTGCTGCTGGGTACTCTGGAAGAAGAAATCATGAGCGGCGGTGCATTTACAGGGGAGAGGCTACAGAGCTTTGGTGCGGTCTCACCCTTTTTTGTGCGTCTTGAATCGGGAGACACGGTGATTTCCTCAAATGAAAACTTCACCATAGAAGAAAGCGGGGATGATGTCATCCTCCTGAAAGAATTCGAGAGCAAAGTGGAAAAGTCGGACAAGCTCATCCTGTCCAGAAAGAAAGTGGCCGGAGCTGAAGGGGTTGTCGATCTTCTCGTACTGAAGGACCTTTCGGTCTTCACGTTCATGAACAGTGTGACCCTTGTGACGCTCATTATCGCTTCGCTTCTCGGCATTTTCGTAAGCTATGTGGTGGGCTATTTCATCTCAAGGCAGAGCTTTGCGCCGATCATCAGCATGACGAAATCGGCTGCGGCCATTGGTCCGGGGAACATCCATGCAAGACTTGAAGAACCCGAGGTTCAGGATGAGCTCAAGGAGCTGTCCCAGACGTTCAACGGACTTCTGGACAGACTGGATGATGCCTATTCCAAGCAGTCGAAGTTTGTCTCCGACGCTTCCCATGAGCTGAGGACACCGCTTACGGTAATCAAGGGATACAATGATCTTCTGATGAGGTGGGGAAAAGAGGATAAGGAGATTCTTGATGAAGCCATAGATGCCATCCGTGCCGAAACGGACAATATGAGCATGCTGGTGGAGAACCTTCTTTTTATCGCCAAAGGCGAAAACAGAAAGATCAAGCTTGATATGAGCTCTTTCAGCGTTCGCGAACTTCTGGAAGAGACGGCCAAGGATTCGGAGCTCAGTGTTGCCGATCGTGATTTCCTTGTGATTGCTGAAGATTTTACCGTCACCCAGGATCGCAGGATGATCAAGCAGCTGCTCCGGATTTTCATCGAAAACAGTGTGAAGTTCACCAGAAAAGATTCACGCATCACCCTTAAGGCAGAAAAAGATGACGGGTACTATTCTCTTTATGTCATTGATGACGGGGAAGGGATTGCGAAGGAGGATCTCTCCAGAATCTTCGAGCGGTTCTATGTGGCCGATAAAGCAAGAACAAAGAACAAGGCAGGCTCGGGGCTCGGACTTTCCATTGCCAAGTGGATCGTTGAAACCCATGGCGGAACTCTGGAAGCGAAAAGCGTGCTTGGCACCGGGACAACAATGATCGCCCGTTTTCCGCTTCATGAGGATATCTGAGTCCCGTACAGGACTGGATAATCACGGGAGACATGATAAAACAGATGCGCATCAAATAAAAAAGTGCCTCTATCGGTTGCGATAGGGGCACTTTGACTTAGCCGGCTAAATACTATTTCTTTACAGGTACTTTCTTGATGCTCTGTTTTCTTGAGGAATTCCTGACGGTCATCATGTAAATCAGTTTCCTGGTACCTGACTTAATGAGTCTCCACATCACCTGAAGGATGAATCCGGCGATGATGGAAATAAGAATCCTCATGTAGAAATTGTAGTACGGGTCGACTTCTGATGTTCCATAGATGTAGTTCTCCCATCTCTGCAGGAAGAACAGAACCTGTGATCCGAGTATACCTACTGTCATGACACGTGCAATGATGGGCAGGTTCATGAAGAAAAGGATCACGATGATGAGGCCAAGGGCACCGTACAGGAACAGGTAGGAGTCGAACATTGCGGGTATCTGTTTAAAATCTAAAAGCTGCAGGGGGTCCCAGTTATATACGTATACTTCCCCGATGGCATGGGCTACTAGGAACAAGATCATAGGGATGAGTCTTGCGGCCAATGCCTGGATGAACCATATTGTTTTCCAAACGTATTTCATTTTTTATCCTCCAAATGATATCTCTAAATTATATTATATCATGCGTTTGCCGCGCTTAAAAGCGGACACTCATAATCCGGATTCTCATTTTCCTCAATGCATATGGGGATGTGAAATCCTGGTTTTTACATTCTAGAAAAGTATAGCCTATTCTTCTTAGTTTTTCCATGATTATTGCTGAAAATCTCCTTAAGATTGCCCATGTGATGGGTTCTCCTGTTAAAGACGGTCTTAGAGCAGGCAGCGCCATAACGGAAGATGACGGATCCCTTTAGGACCCGTCATCATGGACTGTTAGACTTTCAGTGTTTTGCTCTTTCTTCTCCAAAGCATAAGAAGGACAAACCATAATGCGTAAATGAGAAGAACAACCATCAGCGTGATCAGCCTTTCCTGGTCGGACCCGTCCGCAAAGAGTACCGGACCGATACCGAAGAAGGTGATCAGAAGAAATACTGCCACAAACAGGATATCGACGATGACTTTTGTGCTTTTCATGTATCATCACCACTTTCAATGTCTTTTCTTTGATTATAATATATATAGAAGTGAAAAACATTTTTAATGATAAACTTAAAGAAAATCATAAGAATATGATAAAATGGACTATGTATTAAGGCGAATTTAAATGTATTCGACTACTATAGGAAATAATGAAGCGAAAACAAATAGAGCTGATCGAAGGGAATGGATTTAATGAGGTTTATAGACAGACTAGACAGACTTGTCGCAAAATTTGCGATCAAGGATTTAATGAAATATATCATGCTGGGGTCATTCGGTGTGTTCATCATGGATATGGTATCCAACAATCTGATGTCGCGGCTGCTTGATTTCAACAGAGAACTGATTATGCAGGGCCAGATCTGGAGGGTGATCACCTTCATCTTCATTCCGGGGTCGGGCAGTCTCTTTATCCTCATCAGTTTATTTTTCTACTATTATATAGGAAGAACTCTGGAGATGGCATGGGGCACCACAAGATTCAATACCTACTATTTCATGGGACTGTTCTTTACGATCCTTGTAGGATTCTTTGTGGGTTATACAACCACAACCTATCTCAATATGACACTCTTCCTTGCCTATGCCACAACTTTCCCGGAAAGTCAGGTCAATATCTACTTTGTCCTGCCGGTTAAGGTCAAGTACCTGGGATTCCTCTATGGCGCGACAGTGGTATTCCAGTTCATTACAGCAGGCTGGCTGGTGAGAATCATCATTCTGGTATCACTTCTGAACTTCCTCATCTTCTTCGGACCTGGATTCCTGAAGAACAGAAAGAGAAGAACAAAAACGCAGCAGATGAGAAGAAATATAGAATCCGCCAAAATCGCATCCAAGGTGAGCACAATCCATAAATGCACCACCTGCGGTATCACCGAAAGAGATGACCCGAATATGGAGTTCAGATACTGCACCAAGTGTGAAGGCAATTACGAGTACTGCGAGAAGCACATCAGAAATCATGAACACAAATCGAAGGTCATCAATATGGAAGACAGAAGATAGATTTAGTATTGTGATGAAACACAGTGAAAATCAATATTATTTAGATTATTACAATTTATTAAGGAACTGTTATTTTTCTGATTAGTCGTTGATTTTGACTTTAGATTTTAATATACTGAGTACGTGGTGCTTATGTGCACCCGTGAGATGAAGAGGGATGGCAAGTTTCCCGAACGTATAACTTATGTGAAACCCCATTGCCAAAGTAGTCTCAAAGTTATGTGCCTGGCTTGATCGCCGGGCCATAAAATAAGTGCATGTGCACTTATTTTTTTCGGTTATGAGAAGATAGGAGGCTGCCTTAATAAGGTGGTCTCTTATCTGCTTTATGGACTTGTTTAGAATGCCTCATTATGGAAGGCCTGGAATAAGGGCAAAGTTTACGGGAATGTCATGAATAAAGTGAAGTTTCCCCTTTAAACCTTGTACCTCCATAGCTTATAATAGAAATAATAGATTGCCTTTAAGGAGGTTCAATAAATGTTGAAGAAATACGGTCTTTCCACAAGAGACAACAAGCAGGTTAAACTTAACCGTCTTGAAGTCACCGGGAACATTTGTGGAGAGTATATAGAATATACCATATCCCAGGACTATAAAAACAACACAGAAGACAATATAGAGGGTGTATACAGTTTCCCGATACCCACCACTTCTCTCATTACAGGGATTGAAGTGAATTTAGGGGGAAGAAACCTGAAAGCTATGATCGAAGATCGGGGCGCTGTTCTCACTACGCTGAAAGAAAGCAGAGAAGAGGGCATCAACACACTTTCCCTTGAACAGAAAGACGATGAGTATTTCACCATCGGAAACATCCTGCCCAATGAAAAGATCAATCTCAAGATCTCCTACATGGACCAGCTGACTTACGAGGATGATACGTTGTCCCTGTATATTCCGTCCGTTGTGGATCCTGTCTATTATAATGAAGATGATGAAGAGCAAACAGCAGAGGAGGTTGACTTCTACCTGTCCCTGCTTGTGGAATCCTATTCCAGAATGGAGTTCAAGTCCCCAAGCCATAAGATCAGTGTAGAGCGGGAAGACGACACCTTGTCAAAGGTTACCGTTTCGAAGTCCCAGACTCTGGATCACGACTTCATCCTCACCATGAGAGAGATTGCCCCGCAGATTGCGGCAGGTATGGGTTACAGCTACTATGAAGATGAGATGGAAAAATCCATACTCATGCTCAAGCTCGCACCGATCCTTCCGGATATTCCCGTTGAATATACGACAAACTATTCCTTCATCCTGGATATTTCCGTATCCATGGGAGGCTTCAAGCTTGATGAGGCGAAGAATGCCGTACTCATCGCCCTGAGAAGTCTCGAAGAAGGGGACAAGTTCAATCTTGTGGCATACAACGAGGATGTATATAAGTTCTCCAGCGGCGGCAAGGTGAAGTTCACCAAAGAAAATCTTGCGGCAGCGACAGAGTGGATTGAAGCCCTTGAAACTCGAGAAGGAGACATGACCTTTGATGCGCTTAAGGATGCCATAAGAGAAGCGGAATCCGATGAAGAGGAAAGCACAATCTTCCTGTTCACCGACGACTACGTGGAAAACGAGGATGAAATTCTTGAATATGTGAGAACCAATGTGGGCAACAACAGAATTTTCCCCATCGGCATCGACACAGAGGTAAACAGCTTCTTTATCAACAAGCTTGCTGAAGTGGGCAACGGAAGACCGGAGTTCATCGATGAAGGGGAAAGAATAGACGATATCATCTTAAGGCAGTTCAACAGAATCCATAATCCTCAGTTGGATGTCACTGAGATCGACTTCGGCGACATGATCGTGGAAAAGACCTATCCCGGAACCATAACCTACCTCTATGACCGTGAACCGTTCACGATTTTTGCCCAGGTGGATGGAAGCATCAGCGGAAGCATCAATATAAAGGGTGTTGTGGATGAAACGGATTATACCATGCACATCGATCTGGATAAACTGGAGATCGAAGAGAATTCAAAGCTCATCCAGAAGGTGTGGGCCAGAAAGAGGATAGAGTCACTGGTTGAAAAAGAGAGATTTGCAAGAGGTGTGGAGCAGGAACAGATAAAGGAAGAAATCCTGGAACTGTCCAAAGAGAATTCCATCATATCCTCTGAAACAAGCTTCATGATGCTGGAAACCATTGAAGATCCGGTTATGGGCATCGGTCTGAACAGAATCGTTCCGATGGAAATGTCTGAGACCACCATGAAGAACCTTGCGAGAGGATACTTCCTGGATGAGGCGGCGTACAGCTTTGATGTCAACATCAGAGAGAAGATGGCTGCTACGGGCCTGACACATAAAGAAGCGAAGATGGCCATCAAATATGACAGGGACAATCTTCTGAGGGTACTTGCAAAGAACCAGCAGGCTGATGGTTCGTTCCTGGATCTTGGCGAAGAAACTACAGAGAGAATACTGGAAACGACACTGAGAAGTCTTCTGGCATTCCTTGTGGGATCTGAAACCACTGCCATCTATCTGAACAATGTATCCAAATCTCTTCGCTATGTCATGAATGTGCTGAGAGAAGATGAAAAGCTCATTACAGAAAGAAACTATATGCTTCTAAGGGTCGCTTACGACCTTGCGGAGAAGAAGAACCTTATTAAGGGCAGAACGAGAGACATCAACACAGAACTCATCAGCAAGATTTCCGATCTTAAGTATCGCGAATCATTGGAAGAAGTGGGAGACCTGGTAACAAAGGCTTCACCTGTACAGAAGAAATTCATCACAGCGGGAACCCTAGACATATCCAAGTCGTATGTGGAGAATGCTCATGAGATCTTCGAAATGGATATCCGTTCAAACATCACAAACATAGCCAATATCGCCATAGCGAAAGCACTGTAAACTAAAGCGGAATGTGAACATCTGGATCCTCGGATCCGGGTGTTCTTTTTTGATGCAATAAAATGGAAAGTGTTCGTACTTATGAAATCATCAATATGTACACCTCGATATCTGATAATCATTAAACATTTAAAGTGGAGCAAAATAAAAAGTGGTCATGTTAAAGCTGGTAAAACTGTAAACGATTGCCGTTCTAAGGCTTTCGGCAATTATACATTTGATATCACTATCTACTTGGACACTCAAAATACTTATGTTTGCAAATAATTAACCTCTTGACATAGTTTCAGTGGCGAATATGCACTATAGAGCAAAATATGACAAATTGTGGTTTTTTAACAATGATGACGGTTTATGTTTATTGTTTTATTATATACGATTAAACATTATGGATTATATTTAAAGAATATTTATAGAAAAGATGTTGAGTTTCAGAAAAACAGCTCGAATTATGAGATTATTAATGTTAAATATTGGACTAATATTTAACAGGTTGATATAAAATGTCGAATAAAATAGAATGATGTTATGAGCTTAGCGTAGTTAAACGTAAAGTGTAGTGCTTAGAGTCGTCTGCTGGAGCAGCTGTCACGATCGTCTGTCAATAGTCGTTATCTTCAGTCGGTGTATTGCTATATTTCAATGAAAAAGCATTGGAGGGTGAGTAAAAAAATGAAAGGAAAAAGAAAAATCAGACTTGTTCTTGGGCTTCTTCTAACTGTCTTCATGATAATGCCTGGCGGCATGATCAAAGCGGATGAAGTTAATGGAGCGCCACCGCCACCGGAGGAAACTGCTGCAGTGCAGGAAGTGGAACCTGAAGCAGCTGCACCTGCAGTAGAAGAACCAGTACCACAAGAAGTTCCAGAGAAGTCCCCTGTGGCTCCAGAAGAGGAACCAGCTGTAGAAGAGAAAGCTCCTGAGGCAGTAGAAGAAGTACCTCAAGATGAACCACCTCTCGAAGGAAATATGATGAGATCCGCAGCTGCAGCTCCATTACCAGCTGAGGATGAAAAAGCGGAAGAAGTAAGCAGCTTCGATGCTTTGCAGGGAGACTACAAATGGGGAGAAAAGTTCTCTGCAGAGGGAACCGGGCATGACGGCGAACTGGGATGGTTTACTGAAGAACTGACTGTTGCTGATGCTGAAAAAAGCCATCACTTAGTGAAGTTTGGTGTCATCGAGATCAATAAGGTCTGGCTGGCTGACAGAAAGGAAATACCTAAAGCGGTAGCATTCAAGCTTTATGCTGGTATTCTGCCAATCCTGTCCTCCAGAGACTGGAAGACTAAACTTGTTGTACCGGTAAAAATAGGCGAACATGTCGTCTCTTACAGTATCCAGGAATTTGAAATGGATGGATTTAAGAGTACTGTAGAAGGTATGACCATCACCAATCAGCAGATGAGATATCTGTCTGTGAAGAAAGTATGGATGGGAGACGAAAAGCCTGAAGAAAAATATGACTTCAGACCAGAATCCGTAACCTATCTTCTGAAAGCCAATGGAAAGTTCTGGGGAGAAGAGAGAACTTTAACTGAAGCTGGTGGATGGAAAGAATTCATAAAGGTCCCTGCATATGATGCAAAGGGAAAGATAAATTACGAGGTAGTCGAAGAGGAACTTGAAGGTTACGATTCAAAGGTCAAGTTCTGCGAATTTGATAAAATGTACAAAGAAGAAAGACATGATCATGATGAAAAATGTGCAGACATTATGATCGTGAACTTCTTTACCAATAAAAAAGACATTACCCTGACTAAAATCTGGGATGATGACAACTACGAAGGCAGACCAGACAAGGTAATGTTTGAACTATACAGGAACGAAAAGTTCAGCAAGACTGTCAATATTTTCGCGAAAGATGACTGGAAAGCAGTCGAAACAGTGTATATTTTTGACAAACATTGGAACAAGAATGTATACACCATTACAGAAAAGTTTGTACCTTGGCTGTATAAAGCCACTGTTGACGGTCTGACCATTACAAATAGACTTGAAATGGTAGAAGTCAAGGGTGAAAAGTTCTGGTGGGACAGCGGCATGTTCAGACCTGATTCAGTAATGGTTAAACTGATGGCTAATGGCGAACTCGTCAAAGAGCTCAAGGTTATGCCTGATGAAGAAGGCAAATGGCTGTTTGACTTTGGAGACTATCCAAAATTCGACGAAGAAGACGAACCGATCGTCTATGAGCTGGAAGAAGAAAAGGTCAAGTTCTACACCACAAAGGTTGAAGGATTCAATATCTACAACCAGCAGTGGAGATGGCTGAGCATAAAGAAGATCTGGGAACATGACTGGGCTGCTGAAAAGTACCACAACATGAGACCGGACATGATCAAGTATCAGCTGATGCAAGGTGGAGAACCTTTCGGAGAAGAAAGAACACTCTATGAAAAGAAAATGTGGACCGATATGGTCTGGGTACCCGGATTCGATGCTGAAGGGCTCATCAAGTATGAAGTCAGAGAAATGCACGTAGAAGGATACAAAACAAGTTACGAGTATCTCAACGACAAAGCTGATGCTGCGTCAAGAGTGGAGAAAAATTACAGATGGCGTCCAGAAATCACCATCATCAACACCTTCACAAACAAGAAGCACATCGAACTGGAGAAGATCTGGGACGATGACAATAATGAAGGAAGACCTGATGAAGTGACATTCACACTTTATGGAAATGGAAAATTCGTGAAGGATGTCGTTCTGACAGAAGAAGGCGAGTGGACTGAAGAGGTCGAAGTATTCGTCTTCGGATGGGACTGGAAACCGATCAAGTACACCGTCGAAGAAAAGGTCGTTCCTGAAGGTTACGAAGCACATGTTGACGGACTGACCATAACAAACAAACTGTTCGAAATGGTTGAAGTCAAGGGTGAGAAATTCTGGTGGGACAACGGAATGTTCAGACCTGATTCAGTAATGGTCAAACTGATGGCTAATGGCGAATTCGTCAAAGAGCTCAAGGTTATGCCTGATGAAGAAGGAAAATGGCTGTTTGACTTCGGAAAGTATCCAAAATACGACGAAGAAGACGAACTGATCGTCTATGAACTGGAAGAAGAAAAGGTCAAGTTCTACACCACAACGGTTGAAGGATTCAATATCTACAACCAGCAGTGGAGATGGCTCAGCATAAAGAAAATCTGGGAACATGACTGGGCTGCTGAAAAGCACCACAACATGAGACCGGACATGATCAAGTATCAGCTTATGCTTGATGGAGAACCTTTCGGAGAAGAAAGAACACTCTATGAAAAGAAGATGTGGGCCGATATGGTCTGGGTGCCTGGATTCGATGCAGAAGGGCTCATCAAGTATGAAGTCAGAGAAATGCACGTTGAAGGATACAAAACAAGTTACGAGTATCTCAATGACAAAGCTGAAACTGCGTCTAGAGTGGAGAAAAATTACCGATGGCGTCCAGAAATTACCATCATCAACACCTTCACAAACAAGAAGCACATCGAACTGGAAAAGATCTGGGACGACAACAACAACGAAGCCAGACCTGAAGAAGTGACATTTACACTTTACGCCAACGGAAAATTCGTGAAAGATGTCGTGCTGACAGAAGAAGGCGAGTGGACTGAAGAAGTTGAAGTGTTCATCATCGGATGGGACTGGAAACCGATCAAGTACACCGTCGAAGAAAAAGTCGTACCTGAAGGTTACGAAGCACATGTTGACGGTCTGACCATAACAAACAAGCTCATCAAGATACCTGAAATGGTTGAGATCAAGGGCGAAAAGACATGGCTTGATGACGGAACTGGAAGACCAGAATACATCATGGTTAAACTTATGGCCAATGGCGAGTTCGTCAAAGAGCTTAAGGTTATGCCTGATGAAGAAGGAAAATGGCTCTATGATTTCGGAAAAATGGAAAAGTATGACGAAGAAGAAGAGCTGATTGTCTATACAGTTGCAGAAGAACCAGTAGCCGGTTATGAGTTCATGGCTGGTGAAGGCTTCGACATCGCAAACAGAAGAGCTGAGATCACAATGATCTCCGGAGAAAAGACATGGGATGATTTGATGAACAGACCATCCGAAATAACTGTATACCTGCACAGAAACGGTGAATCCTTCAAAGAAATGGTTGTGAAACCAAATGAAGCAGGTAAATGGCTATATGAGTTCAAGGAACTGGATAAATTCGACGAAATGGGCAAACCTTATGTTTACACTGTTTCAGAGAAAGCGATCATGTTCTATGATGCTCATGTGACTGGATATGACATCCATAATTACCAGCAGAGAGCAACACTTAGAATTCTCAAGGTCAACAAGAGTGATGTCGTGCTTCCTGGTGCTGTTTTTGAAATCTACGATGTTATGGGTAAGCTTCTGAAGACTGCTACGACCGGAACGGACGGAACCATATCCATGGTACTTCCACTTGGTGCATATAGAATCAAGGAACTTTCACCACCAGCAGGTTACAAGAAATCAGAAGCAACCACCATGGCGATGCTTTTCAAAGACGGCGAAGTGGTTACAGTTGAAATCGAAAACGAATTCCTGGAATTTGACGATGTTTCGCCTACACCACTGCCAGAAACACCAACAAAACCTTCACTGCCTTCCACAGGATCAGTAGGCGGAAATGCCTTCTATCTGTTCGGTATGGCATCTATCGCTTTCGGACTGTTCAGCCTGAGGAGAAAGAGAGTGTAGAGAGGTTAAGGACAGCTGCATGCTGACCTCATGAAGAAATGAGAGAGGCCGGTTCGGATGAGGGTCATCCGGGCTGGTCTTTCATATTGGGTGAATGGTGCTGATATGTGATATCTTGTTTACATTTCACACAATATGTTGTACTATGGATATAGAACAAGCACAATATATAGTGCGTTGGAGATGTAGTTGAAATGCAAATGGCTAAAGTGATCGTAATTAAAGAAGATAAGACAATGGAGGCTTTTAACCGGAATATCCTGACCTCTTCCATCGAGGAGAGTTTTAAAGTTTCCGATACCACATATTCCTCTTCACTCCCTGATATGCTCACGGATGAGGTAATCTCGAAGCTCATCGTAATCGGAACTGAGCTCTATGGTGAAGATATCTATCACGCTGTACTGGACACCCTTGAAGAAAATGGATATGATGACGTGGCGATGATCTATCAGCTGAGAAACAGAAGTGAAGGCTGACATACTGGAATATTGCAGGTAAATCTCCCAAGGCATGAAGGGAAATGATGCAGCCGGGTTGAAAAGTTCCAATTTTTATGATGATAAGTGAATAATCCCTCTGGAAAAGCTTTCACATCTTTTCCAGAGGGATTATTATTTTTTTATTTTTTTTACTGCTATCTGGTTTTTCTTGAGAAATAGGGGTGTTTCAGAAGCCTCAGGGACAGTACTGCCCCCAGTGAGCACCAGATGGTGTCCATGGGCAGAAAGATCAGCGCGCCGAAACGTACCGCCTGAGTAAGGCCCAGTGAGGAACCGGTGAGGATGAGGTTCTTCAGAAGGTACAGGTAGATCACGCCCGAGCTGTAGATGATGAGAAGTCCTAAAAAGGCTATGGACAGCAGCTTGATCAGGCTATAGGATTTCAGGCTATCTTTCAGATAACCCATGGCCAGGGCGGAGAGAACAAACCCGACGAGGTAGCCGAAGGTTGGGGTCAGGATGTATCCGATGCCTCCTCCGCCGGTGAATATGGGCAGACCAAGAAGGCCCAGCAGTACATAGATGAGTTGCGAGTATGCCGCTTTCTTTCCTATAAGCAGTGCCGAGATGACGACGAAGACGGTCTGAAGGGAAACGGGTACGATGCCGATGGGGATTCTGATGAACGCACCGACTGCAGTGAGAACCGAAAAAATGGGGATAATGGCCAGATCTCTTGTGGAAATTCTTTTCTTACTTGCTTCCATGATCATTATTTATCTCTCTTTCTGATGCTGATCTCTCCGGAGTTCAGTGTCAAGGTTTCATGATTTCTCTTTAGTATGAGATGTCCTTCTTCATTAAGATCAGTAAGGTGGGCCGAAAATTCATCGGTTCCTCTTCTGACGGTAATCTCTTCACCCAGATAGAGCATCTTTTCCTTATATAGACGGACAAGGCGCTCTTTATCATTTTTCGTCATGAGCAGATACTTCTCCAGTGCGTCTATAATCTCAGCGATGATCTCGTTTCTGACAAACTTCCTTCCGGTTATGCTGTATAAAGATGCGGCGATATCCTGGAGCTCAGATGGGAACTCTTCAGTATTGATATTGATGCCGATACCGATGATGAGCGCACTTAATGAACCTGTCTCAAATTCGAGGGTACCTTCAGTGAGAATTCCGGCCAGCTTATATCCGTTATGATAGATATCGTTCACCCATTTGATGCGGGTTTCTTCTTCAAGAAGTCTGTCGAGCACTTCAGAAACGGCAAGTGCGGCGGCTAGAGTTGCAAGACTCGTATCATATTTTACAATGTCTCCGGTTTTCAGAAGAGACATGTAGATTCCGCCCTGATCGGTGGAGTGAAAGGATTTACCGAGTCTCCCACGTCCTTGTGTCTGGGTCCTGGCGATGACAAGGGTGTTGTTTGCCAGTTCTTTGTTTTCCTTCAGGTAACTGTTGGTTGAAGGTGTCTCGCTTAAAATGGTGATTTTAAGGTCATCTCTTAGATCTTCATCAAGATTCATGCGGATTTCACTCTCTGAGAGTGCATCGCTCCACGAAGAGAGGAGATATCCTTTGTTTTTTATGGACTGGATGTCATATCCTTCATTCTTTAAAGCGTTGACCGCTTTCCAGACAGCATTTCTCGAGATGTTGAGCTCTTCTGCCAAGGTGTTGCCGGATAGGACACTACCTTTATTTTCTTCCAGGATTTTCAGCAGGTTTTCTTTACTCAAAAGTCCAGGCTCCTTTCATGGCATAGCATTGAGTTGCTGTGCGCTGTACTTAGTATAATGATTTTTCGTTTTTGAATCAACCTAATATTTAATACAGGTTGACTCAAGAGTGTTGACAGATAGACTATTATCTGGTAATATACCCTATAGGGGTATAACCCAGTATGAATAATGGAAGGTGAATGAATTAGTGAATCAGGTAACAATATACACAACACCAACTTGCATCTGGTGCACCAGGGCGAAGTCTTATCTCAGACAGAATCAGATTTCATTTGTGGAAAAAGATGTTTCAAGAGATAGGGAAGCGGCCAATGAGATGGTTGCAAAATCCAGACAGATGGGTGTTCCGGTCCTTGACATCAACGGAAATGTCATCATCGGATTCGATCAGGCGAACATCAACAGACTACTTAATCTCTAAACTGAAGAGGATTCAAGTTAGGCCTAAGGGTCTCCCTTTGGCGTGGAAAAGATCGATGGATACACAGTTTGTACGATCAGGTATACACGCAGTACAGATTTCATATTTTTTTCGTAATTTGATCATTTGTAGCCGAAATATCCTTGACTGCAGTACGAGTGTAATGTAATATAGTCATTGGATAAAAATTTAACAATATGGTGTGAACCCTGTGATCCGTTTGGGCAGAATGTATGACAAAAACAGGATGGTCCTAATCTCATGGTAACCAGCATTTGAGTATTCATGAAAGAATCATGAGTCAGTAGCACCAGTTTTGTTAACCCTCATCCGGATACTTTCCTGATCACATCTTTTTTTAGATCGTGGTGTCTCATGATCTGAATTTCTTTCTTCTTATAAATCCCGATAAGCAGTACACCGCTGCAGTTCTTTAAAAAGACTGATTGCAGCTGGTGTATTGTTTTTTTTTTTTTTTTCAATATCTTTCTTTCGATTGAAAATGCGGCGATGTATTACGGCTAAAAAGTGTTGATCAGATCAGTTATGCCAGAAACCCTACAGTAAAAAGAACGGCAGATATTATGAGGATGCATTAATTATGCATAAAAGTCTGTATATGCAACATGATAGATTTAATTATATTCTTCCAGAAGAATCAATAACATTAAAACTGATGGTTTAATGTCAATATATCAGGTGTAAACGCTTTTAATTTCAAATAATAAAGTGAAACTGGTTAATTGTTTCAAATGAAATAAAATTCACTGATATGTATATTTATTTAAATCTCTATGCTATAATCGAACATGTTCTAAAAAAGGACCAAGAGCGAATGAAGGTTTAATGTAAAAGGAGAAATAAAATGAAGAAGATAAAAGTAATTGCACTTATGATGTCGGTACTTCTTGTTATGGGTGTCCTGGCAGGATGCGCAGACAGCGGAGCTGATACGGGAGAGTCAGGCAAGGCCATACTGAAAGTGGGCACTGATCCGACTTATCCTCCTTTTGAATATACCAATGATGCCAATGAAATCATCGGCTTTGATATCGATCTTGCCAATGCACTGGCGGAAAAGATGGACATGGAAGTGGAACTTGTTCCCACATCCTTTGACGGGATATTCACCGGAATGAATGCAGGTTCCTATGATGTCATCATCGCGGCCATCAGCATGACACCGGCAAGAATGGAGACGATGCTTTTCAGCAAGCCTTATCTTTCCAATGGACAGGTCATTCTGACCCGTGCGGATGAGGAGATGATTTCCACTCAGGAAGCGCTCACAGGGATGAATGTAGGTGTTCAGCTGGGCACAACAGCGGATACCGCTGCAGAAAAGTATGCGGATGAATA
>DAMDIS010000001.1:0-1389 GCA_032100885.1 Proteiniclasticum sp. | reverse complement strand
CATTCAGACTTTCTCCGCGATGAAGGCAGGTCATGTGGATGCCATCGCGGTCGACTACGCTGTTGCCATAGAGTATGTGCAAAGAGAGCCTGAAAGCTATCAGATCTCCGATGTCATGCTGACCAATGAACCCATCGCTGTAGCGATCAAAAAAGACAATACAGAACTTCACGAGAAGATCGATGCCGCTCTGGAAGAAATCAGAGCGGATGGAACACTTAAGGCGATATCTGAAGAATGGCTCGGTGGAGACTATACTTCAGACATCGATGAAGAACTGAATGTCGTTGAATAAATACACAACTGGAAGGAGATAGGTAAGTGATCACACAGGAACAATTAATGGCGATAATTGAAGGAACCCAGAAAACGCTCCTTATTGCAGGGGTAGCCATCATCTTCGGAATCATCCTCGGGGTACTGATCGCGTTTTTCAAGATTTCAAGAAGCAAGGTGCTTAATGCACTGGCATGGTTCTACGTCTGGGTGTTCAGAGGAACGCCTATGCTCATGCAGCTTTTTGTTTTCTACTATGCCATGCCGCTGTTTACAGCTGATGTCCTTGGCATCACTTTAAGAATACCGGCTCTGACGGCAGCGTTCATCGCGTTTTCCTTAAACTCAGCAGCTTATCTGTCTGAGATTTTCAGAGGAGCCATCCAGAGCATCGACAAGGGACAGATGGAAGCGGCTAAAGCGCTGGGGATGAGCTATTACCAGGCCATGTTCAAGATCATCATCCCTCAGAGCTACAGAAGACTGATTCCACCTCTGGGCAATGAACTGATCACGCTGGTTAAGGATACGTCCCTTGTTGCATCCATATCGCTTTTCGATCTCCTGCGTACCGTGCAGGTCATGAACAACTCCTCAGGAGAATGGATTTACTTTCTTTATGCCGGTGCCATCTATCTGCTCTTTACTTCCATCATCCAGCTGGTCTTTGACCGTCTGGAGAAGAAGTATTCCGTTTACGAATAAGGAGGTATAGAGATGATAAAATTAGAAAACGTACAAAAATCCTTTGGTGAACTGGAAGTTCTTAAAGGCATCGATCTTGAGGTTCAGGAAGGGGAAGTGGTCTGCGTAATCGGGCCATCAGGTTCAGGAAAGAGCACCATGCTCAGATGCATGAATCAGCTTGAGACCATCACATCCGGAAAGATATTCATCAACAGCAATCTTGTCAGTCATATCGAAGATGGGGAAGATCAGCTGAAACTTCATGAAAAAGAAGCGTCAAAGCTGAGAACAACCCTCGGTATGGTCTTCCAGCGCTTCAACCTTTTCCCGCACCTGACGGTGCTTGAAAACCTGACCATCGCACCGAAGATGGTCAAGGGAGAAAAGGGTACCGGAATGGACGAAAAAGCCATCAGACTGCTAAAG